>NZ_MOWQ01000003.1:0-110665 GCF_002095565.1 Leuconostoc sp. BM2
GATTAACTGCTGCGCGGTGTCCAGTGAACAAGGCGTCCACAACCACCACGTCGCGTCCGGCTTCAACCAAACGTTTCACCATGTGTGAGCCAATATATCCTGCACCACCAAGTACTAATACTGCCATTTTGATTTATTCCCCTACTTCGATTTGCTTAATAAACTTTTCCAGACCATCTTGCCCAGATTGATCATTTTTGAAGATGCCTGCATCCTCAAGTACCCGACTGAAAATCTGTCCCACACTTTGTTGCACGATATGGGTCACATTATTCGCGTTAATCACTTCAGATTGCTTCAAAGTATCTGCCCATGCTTGATGTTTCTCTGCAATGTTATTATCATTGCCTAATAAATATTGCGTAACTTCAGCTAATTCTGCTTTCAAACGTGGCGGTAAAATCGCTAACCCCATCACCTCAATCAAACCAATATTTTCTTTTTTAATATGTTGGACGTCTGGATGTGGATGAAAAATACCGTCTGGAAAAGTGTCAGATGTGTTATTATCACGTAATACAAGATCCACTTCATAGTGGCCACTTCGAAATCTAACAATTGGCGTTACCGTGTGGTGCCGTTCACCATCATCACCATACGCACGAATTGAAAGAGAGGCATCATCATAATTTTGCCAAGCCATCATAATTTTATCAGCGGCATTTAGTAACTTTTCACGATCATCGTCGATTAAGCGTATGGTTGTCATTGGCCAATTTAAAATACCCGCTTCATGTAAATCACAACCTGCAATAGTAATTTTTTCTTTCATAACTGCTTTTGCCATTGGTAGTTCATAACGACCAGCTTGAAAATGGTCATGTGATAAAATTGAGCCACCGACAATTGGTAAATCCGCATTCGATCCAATGAAATAATCTGGAAATTTAGACACAAACTCTAATAATCGTGATAAATTTTCGCGATCAACATGCATCGGGCGAAGATGTTCAGAGAGCACAATAGCATGTTCATTGAAATAAGCATAAGGCGAATACTGAAAATACCATTTTTCGTGTCCCAATGTTATCGGAATAACCCGATGATTGGTGCGCGCTGCATAATCAAGACGTCCCCAATATCCTTCATTTTCTTTTGCCAATTGTGATACGGGATATTGTGATTGTTGTTGGTTTTTATTTTTCAAAGCAGCCGCAATCGCTTTAGGATCCTTTTCTGGCTTGGATAAGTTAATGGTAATTTGCAGTGTACCATATTGTGTGTCTACCGGATAAGAAATATTTTGACTGATTTCACGTGTTTTAATGTAATTACTGCGTTGGGATAAATCAAAGAAATAATCAGTTGCTTGTCGCGGAGATTGCTGATAGTGCTCCCAAAACATTTTGCGAACCTGTGATGGCCTTGGTACGATAAAGTTCATGAGTTGCGCACCTAATATATCAGTGTTCATTTGACGCAACGCTAATGTCCCATTTTTTTCGGCAACAGCTGTCAGCTGATCTAGTAACGCTAGGGTCGTTACACTGTCATCATCTACCAAGCGAGGCGCCGTATTATGATTTGTTTCACCAACTAATCCCATAATTTGATTGACCAAATAAATTTCGTCATCAGTTGTATAATCAGATTCTGCAATGATTTTTTTTGCGAATGCTGTGAATAAATCAATTTCCGCCATTATGCTTCTCCCGCTACTTCACCTACCCAGTGTGCCCCATTGCCAATATTAGCGACATAAAATGATGGTGCATAGCCAACAACTAATTCATATTGGCGTCCCACTGTTTCTTCCAGCTGCGCAACAGCATCGCGATGAACTAATGCAATCGCACAGCCACCAAAACCTGCTCCAGTCATGCGCGCGCCAAGTACACCATCAACCTGTTGCGCTGTTTCGGCCAAAGTATCTAGTTCGATACCAGTAACTTCATAGTCATCTTTTAACGATTGGTGCGAAGCATTCATCAATTCACCAAATTCCTTAAGATCATCATTTTTTAGTGCCTTTACAGCCACCTTGGTGCGTTCATTTTCATAAACTGCATGCCGTGCACGCTTACGCAAGGTTTCGGAGGATAAATTATCAGCATATTTATCAAATGTATCACTATCGAGTTCACCTAAATATTGAATCGGTACATATTTTTGCAATTGATATACAGCTTCTTGTGTTTCACGAACACGCTCGTTGTACTTTGAGTCCGCTAATTCACGACGTTTATTCGTATTCATGATGACAACTACATAATCACCCAAATGAATAGGCACCATCTCATAAATCATCGTATTAGTGTCAAGGTAAATTGCCCGATCCTTTTCACCAAAACCAATTGCAAACTGATCCATAATGCCTGTGTTAACGCCAACAAAGTCGTTTTCTGCTCGTTGACCACTGGCAACCAATTGCAACCTTGGAATCTTAAGTTGGTACAATTTTTGAGCGACAACGCCAATCAATAATTCCAATGATGATGACGATGACAAACCTGAACCATTTGGAATATTACCTTCGATGACTAGTTCAAAACCATTTTCAAACTGATTACCATACCCTCTAAGAGCCTGTAATACACCTTTAACAAAGTTACCCCAAGATGCGTGAGGTAATTTGTCTTCATTATCAATATCAAAGGTGATCACACCTTGTTCTGGAAAATTAGTTGAATAAATTTTGACATCACGATCTGATCGCAATGCCGCTACGCCATAAGTTCCTAGCGTAATTGATGCTGGAAAGACATGACCGCCATTGTAATCAGTATGTTCACCGATTAAATTGATGCGACCCGGTGAAAAAAATTTATCACTTGGCAAATGGTGAAATTGACTTTCAAAAACCTGCGTTAATTTTGTGTAAGTATCAGACATTTCAATCTACCTTTCTTACTTTAATTCGTTTTCTTGGACTTTAAAATATCTAACTGATGAGGTAAAATCTGCTTGCTCAATCGGCGCATTATATAAACCAATTGACATCAACTCATCCCCAGAAAAACTTTCTTGTGTGGTTTGATCAACATAGAGCGCCTCGGGCAGCAAGTGGCTCAAATTTGTAATGCTAAACGCTGGTTGCGCCGTTGATAACACACGATAATTAAACAAAAGCGCCTCTGTTTTATCTTCATTCACAAATTCCCAAGCAGTTTCGTTGCCCTCAAACGGACTTTTAATGCGATAAAAATCACCATATTGAATCAACTGCCGTTGTTGCTTATAAAATGAAATTTGATCTTTAATCTCACTTTTTTCTTCATTAGCTAACTTAGCTAAGTTTAATTCATATCCGAACACACCCGCAGTCGCAACATCGCCACGCACTTTCAAACTCGTCTTGCGACCAGTTTGATGATTAGGAGATGCCGAAACGTGAGCGGTCATGCTTGAAACTGGATAACTCAATGTTGTACCATATTGAATTTTCAAACGCTCAATAGGGTCTGTATTATCAGATGTCCATGACTGTGGGAAATAATACAGCATACCGGCATCAAAACGACCGCCACCACCTGAGCAACCTTCAAACAAAATTTGAGGATATCGGCTGGTCAAACGATTAGCCAAATCATATACACCTAACATATAGCGATGTGCTACTTCACCTTGACGATCAGCTGGCAAAGCAGTCGAATAAACTTCCGTCAGATGACGATTCATATCCCATTTAATGTAATCAATTGGCACATTGTCCAAAATAGCCACCATTTGATCAAAAATATTGTCCACGACTTCTGGTCTTGAAAAATCCAGTACATATTGATCTCGACTGGGTGTCATGACACGCTCTGGAATATGTAGTACGTATTCTGGATGGGCGCGATACAGGTCAGAATTTTTAGAAATCATTTCTGGTTCAAACCACAGTCCGAACTTCATTCCTTTGTCATGCACTTTTTGTGACAAACCATTTAATCCACCACCATCTTTTAATTTGGCTGTGTACTCAAACCAATCACCTAGTGAACTATCATCGTCATCACGATGACCAAACCAACCGTCATCTAAGACAAACATTTCAACACCTAGTGGCGCAGCCTCATCTAAAATTTCTTCAATTTTTTCGGCATTGAAATCAAAATAAGTTGCTTCCCAGTTGTTGATAACAATGGGACGTTGTGCGTACTGGTATTGTCCGCGAGCCACACGTTCCCGCAAAAGGTGATGATAAGCTTGTGACATACCATTAAGGCCCTCATCCGAGTACACCATCAGCGTCTCTGGTGTTTGAAAACTATCTTCTGGTGTGAGTTCCCAAGAAAAGCCTTCTTCATTAATACCAGCTAAAATGCGCAACTGATCAACATAATCTTTTTCTACGGTAAATTGATGATTGCCAGAGTAAACTAACTGAATGCCGATCGCCTCGCCTTGATTTTCTGTCGTGGTCGGTGCAACCAAAGCAATAAATGGGTTCATGTGGTGTGAACTGGTACCACGATGACTTGCAAACGTCGTTAACCCTTGACGCAATGCTTGCCTTTCAATGCTTCGCTCACGAACATGAGCACCCGGCAAAGAGATAACTTCCAAATCATTGGCAGGTAAATCCAATTGGAGCGACGCGATTTTTTCAATTTTCACATTTTCGCTAGATAAGTTTTTGAGGTTGCTCCAGCGTGTTACAACTGGCCTGTCCGCATAAATTGTGTAGTATAAAGTAAGTTCGACATTTAAAGTAACATCTTCCAACACAATTGCTAAAGTTTGCGCCTCGTCATCAGATAATACGTAAGCATGTGGTAAATCGCTTAAATTTGTTTTACCTTTTTCAATTGCGTACGATTTAAAGCGAAAATCAGTAGCTTCGGCACCATCTACGCCCCGTAATTTGATAGCAGCTTGTCTAAAATCGCCTGTATCATAACCACTATACTCTTGTAACAACGTATCTTTTGAAAAACGACGGTCTGTTTGATGAGGTTCTCCAGCTAAGTTAGGTGAAAAACCGCGATCTAATCGTTGATAAAGACGAGAACCATGATAGCCTGATACCTTTTTGCCAAAGTACAAGTGGCTCAACACCCCACCATCTTCGATTTGAATCAAGTAAGACACCTGCTGATTTGATAGATGAAAAACTTGTTGTTGTTCATCAAAAAAAATGTTTGCATTAGACATTTGCTTCCTCCAAGAAAATATTTACTAAATTACAAACATAGTTTACCACCTATTTACTAAAATGTAAACGGTTACTTATTTTTTTTGAACGTTTCTCGATAATGTAGTTGACTGGGAATTGTTGCCCAAATTGGCCAAGTTCTCTCTCCTCTAGCCAGTTCACAGGCTTGACTTATAGCAGTTTTGCCGATTGCGCTGGGATGTAATTCAACCGTAGTCAGCGCTGGCACCAGATATGAAGCTAACTCCAAATTATCAAAGCTCACCACATCAATGTCTTTCCCGGGCTCAATGCCTTGTAGCTTCAATGCATTAATAGCGCCTAATGCAATTGGATCTGACGCCACCAACAAAGCATCCAATTGAGGCTCCTCTTCCAATAATTTTGTTGCACCCAAGCTGCCAGTTTCTGCATGCCATGTTCCAGTATGAAAATGAGGGGTAATACCATGATTCTTGGACCATTCCTCATATATCTCACTACGTACGTCTTCCAGATTAGTTGTTGTAGTACCGTCAAGAGCTGTCAAATCATTGATGCCACCGATGAAGCCAATTTTTTGTCGACCCGCTTCATATAACTCATTCAAAATTCTAACTGTCATTAACCGCAATTCAGGATTAACCGCATCAATATCATTGTAGTGGTCTTTTGCATCAACTAAAACGATACTGCTATTGATTTGTTTTAGTTGATTCACTGCGCTGGGGGTCATATCCCCAAGTACAATAATGGCATCGTAATGGGCGAATTCAGCCAATTTCAATCCTTGATTGATACGGATAACTTCATCAACCACAATACCACGCTCATGAGCACCTTGGACAATACTCAAATAAATTTGGCGCCAATAGGAATCATTTGCTTCGCGTGTTTCAGAAAAGACCGTCAAAACTGCAATATGAAGTGTTTGAGCAGTCACTTCTTTTTTCGGTTTCTTAACATAATTAAGACGCTGTGCTGTATCAATAACCTTGCGTCGTGTTTCGTCTGATACAGATAACGTCATATCTTGATTTAAGACACGTGATACCGTACTTGCCGAAACATCTGTTGCTGCCGCGATGTCTTTTATTGTAACCATATATTCTTCCTCAACTCGTCAATGTTGTGATATCAGTCTTTATCACAGTAAAGGTTCTTTTATTATTTTACAACAAATTGCGATAAAATACTTTTTACTAAATATTTAGTAAAAAGTATTGCTTTTTCTTTTGAAAGCGCTTACTATTAACTGTGTTAGCTGATATCGAAAAGGAGAATACAATTATGAAGTCTAACAAGCAATCGATGACCTCTCGCGTTTCCTATGCGTTTGGTGCATTCGGTAACGATATGTTTTTCGCTACATTGTCAACTTATTTCATTATGTTTGTGACAACACACTTGTTTAATAGTGGTAACGCTGCACAGAATGACAAAATGATTAGTTACATCACGTTGATTATCTTCCTATTGCGTTTCGTTGAATTGGCAATTGATCCATTTATTGGTAACGCAATTGATAATACAAGCACTCGTTGGGGTAAATTCAAGCCTTAGGTGGTTGTTGGCGGTACTGTCGGTTCTATTGCCTTAATTATTTTGTTCACGAATATGGGCGGTTTGAACAAATCAAATCCACTGCTTTACTTAATCATCTTTGGTTTTATATACATCATTATGGATATTTTCTATTCATTCAAAGATATTGGATTTTGGTCAATGATTCCTGCGTTAACATTTGATTCTCGTGAACGTGAAAAAACAGCCACATTTGCTCGAATCGGGTCAACTATCGGTGGTAATTTAGTTGGTGTAGTCGTCATGCCACTTGTTCTTTTCTTTTCTTTGAATTCAAATGGTGGCACGGGTGATACTCGTGGCTGGTTCTGGTTTGCTGTGATTGTTGCAACTATCGCTTGGTTAAGTGCCGTAGCTGTTGGTATCGGTACCAAAGAAGTCGATTCAGATCTTCGTAAAAATAAAGAAAAAACCACTTTCAAAAAAGTTATTCACATTTTAACTCATAACGATCAATTGATGTGGATTGCCCTCTCTTATGGGCTCTACACAACTGGGGTTACACTCGTCAACTCGCTGGAACTGTATTACTTTACTTTTATTTTGGGTAATTCATCTGCTTTCTCAATTTTTGCTAGTCTCAATATTGTAACTGGCTTGCTGTCTGTCTCACTATTCCCAAAGTTAGCTGATAAGCTTAACCGTCGTAATCTCTTCTTCTGGTGCATTTTGACAATGATCATCGCCTTGGTTTTGTTTGTATTTGCTGGTCAATCATTGCCAATGGTCTTAATCGCTGCTGTACTGTTCGCTATTCCACAGCCCCTAGTCTTCTTGGTTGTCTTGATGACCATTTCCGATTCTGTTGAATATGGTCAGCTTAAGTTAGGCCACCGTGATGAATCACTAACATTGTCAGTTCGACCATTGCTAGACAAGCTAGCCGGTGCCATTTCAAACGGTGTCGTAGGCTTAACAGCTGTTGCTGCTGGTATGACAACTGGTGCCACTGCTGCTTCTGTTAGCGCTTCAGGTCAAGTTACTTTTAAACTCATTATGTTTGGTTTGCCAATTGTTATTATTTTAATTGGTACGTATGTATTCTATCGCAAGGTCACATTAACAGAAAAGAAGCACGCTGAAATTGTTGATCAATTGGAACGCACTTGGGGTAAGCAATTAGCTGATGATTCTGAAAACCCTGTCACGACATCAACAAAAATTGAAGCTGGTGCGCATGACTACAACGCACCAATCGCCGGTGAGCTTGTTGATTTAGCATCAGTAAATGATCCTATATTTGCCAATGGCGCGCTTGGTCAAGGATTTGCTATTAAGCCTTCTGATGGTCGCGTATACGCACCATTTGATGGTAACGTTAGAATTGCCTTTTCTACTCGACACGCTGTTGGACTTGTCTCTGATACTGGTGTCGTAACATTAATCCACATTGGTATTGGGACGGTAGCTATGCAAGGTACTGGCTTCGTGACTTACTTTGAACGTGGTCAACACGTCAAGCGTGGTGATTTACTCATTGAGTTCTGGGATAAAGCTATTAAAGATGCTGGATATGATGATACAGTTATTGTTACCATCACTAATTCTAGTGCCGATGACACATTGACATTAAAGAAACCACTCGGAAGCTTAGTCGATAAAGACGATGTCATTTTGACGCTTGAAAATAATGGCTAAAATACCGATCATATTATAATACGTAACAAAAGGCCTAAAGTCATATACTTTAGGCCTTTTGCATCTTTAAAATTATATTTGATTGAGATGTGACTCAATCCATTGCCACACTTCATCTTTACCATATTTCGTTTCCGATGAGAAAAATTGAAAATCACTGTCTTCTTCGTCAAAACCAAGTGTGCGCTTGATATTTGATTCATATTTATTAAAACGACTGCGTGATATTTTGTCTGATTTGGTCGCAACAACCAAGATTGGAATATTGTAATAATGCAACCATTCGTACATAGATATGTCATCATCACTAGGATCATGGCGGGCGTCAACTAAGCTGATTACACCGCGTAATTGCTTGCGTGATGTGATGTACTCTTCAATCATGTGACCGAACGCTTCGCGTTGCTTCTTTGATACTTTCGCGTAACCATAACCAGGCACGTCAACGAAATATAATTGGTCTTCCACATTATAGAAGTTCAACGTTTGCGTCTTCCCCGGTTGTGATGATGTTCTGGCAAAGTTTTTGCGGTTAATCAATGTGTTGGTCAATGACGATTTACCGACATTTGAGCGACCAACAAGGGCAATTTCAGGTTTACCATCAGTTGGATATTGGGTGGCTGAGACGGCGCTCATCACCATTTCAACATTATGCACGTCCATCAGTTAAGCCTCCCTTTTAAGTTGTAGCTCTGGTTGCTCACCTTTTTCAACACTTGCTTCGGTGATAATGACTTTCGCCACATCATCACGACTTGGGATATCATACATGACATCCTTCATGACGTTTTCAATGATTGAGCGTAGGCCACGCGCGCCAGTATGGCGTTTGATGGCTAGTTCGGCCATTGCTTCTAATGCATCTGGTTGGAACTCAAGTTCAACATCATCTAAGCCCAAAAGTGCTGTGTATTGCTTAATGAGCGCGTTTTTAGGTTCTGTCAAAATGCGTGCCAAGTCAGCCACTTTTAATTCATCTAACACGGTCACAATTGGCAAACGACCAATAAATTCTGGAATTAAGCCAAACTTGGTCATATCCTCTGGTTGCACATGGCGAAGAATATTTTCGTCATTGAGGGCAACTGCGTTTTCATTAGCGTCTGAACCGAAGCCGATGACTCGTTCACCCAAACGTTCCTTGATAATCGTGTCGATACCTGCGAAAGCACCACCAACGATAAACAAAATGTTGGTCGTGTCAACCTGAATTAACTCTTGTTGCGGATGCTTACGACCACCTTGGGGTGGCACGCTGGCAATGGTTCCTTCTAGCATTTTAAGCAACGCTTGTTGGACACCTTCACCAGAAACGTCACGCGTGATTGAAACATTCTCAGATTTCTTGGCAATTTTGTCAATTTCATCGACGTAAATGATGCCGTGTTCGGCTGCCTCGACATTGAAATCAGCTGCTTGCAACAACTTCAAAATAATGTTTTCAACGTCTTCACCAACATACCCTGCCTCAGTTAAAGTGGTGGCATCAGCAATGGCAAATGGCACATTCAAAATACGCGCCAAACTCTGCGCCAAATATGTTTTTCCTGAACCAGTTGGTCCGATTAAGGCAATGTTTGATTTTTGTAATTCAACGTCCGTGGTTGGTGCAACATTTTCATTGATACGCTTGTAATGATTATAAACGGCGACAGCCAACGTCTTCTTAGCGTCTTCTTGACCGATGACATAATCGTTTAGCTCAGCCACGATTTCATGTGGTGTTGGCAATGATAAGACTTGGGCCGCTTGCGAGGTGGTTAATTCTTCTTGAATAATGTTTTGCGCCAAAGCGACACATTCGTTACAAATATAGACACCATTTGGTCCCGCAACAATATTTTTAACTTCACTGGCAGATTTACCACAAAAACTGCAATGTACTTCTTCTTCAAAATTTGGTGTATTCGCCATTATTTTCCCTTTTTGATTGATCTTTTAATATCAATAATATTTTAGTTAAACAGTATGATACTATTATACTATTTTATAGTCTTCTTACAAACCATACTAACTTTAATTCTACTAAAATAAAAAAGCACCTCAACCTGAAGTGCTCTTAAAATCAAACTCATTTATACTGCTTTAGCAGAGTCAGTCACTTTCTTAATGACTTCACGCATCGCAATGTCATGCTTCAACAATGAATCTGACAAAGTTGCACGTACTTGTGCAGCGTCCATGTTGTATTGTGAAGCCAAGTTGTTGATTTCTTCAGTAACTTGTTCTTCTGATGGTTCAATACCTTCTGCTTTAACAATTGCTTCAAGTACAAGGCTAGTCTTAACGCGAGTTGCTGCGCCGTCTTCGAATTGCTTGTGCAAATCATCTTCAGTTTGACCTGAAATTTGGAAGAACATTTCACGAGAAATGCCTTGTTGTTGCAATTGTCCCAAATATTGATCGATTTGACGATGAACATCTTCATCAATCATAGCATCTGGAATCTTGTCACCGTCGATTGAAGCATTGTCAACTGCCTTAGTGATGACTGCGTCTTCAAATGCTTCTTTAGCACTTTCAGCTTTAGTTTCAGCTAACTTCTTAGCAGTCTTTTCTTTCAATTCTGCCAATGTTTCAACTTCTTCATCGACATCCTTGGCAAATTCGTCGTCCAATTCAGGCAATTCCTTGCGCTTCAATTCATGAATCTTAACTTCAAACAAGGCTTCCTTGCCAGCCAAATCAGCAGCTTGATAGTCTTCAGGGAACGTAACATTAACGTTCACATCTTCACCTGCTGTGTGACCTACCAATTGTTCTTCAAAGCCAGGAATGAATTGACCTGAGCCCAATGCCAATGAAAAGTCGTTAGCTTGACCGCCATCAAAATGTTCGCCATCAACAGAACCATCAAAGTCAATAACAACAGTATCGCCGTTTTCTGCCTTAACTGATTCTTCTTGCAAAACAAGTTCTGCTTGTCCTTCTTGCAAACGCTTGATTTCGGCATCAACGTCAGCGTCAGTCACTTCTTCATCTTGAGCAGCAACTTCAAGGTTCAAATAGTCACCCAACTTCACTTCAGGTGCAGTTGTAATTTCAGCTTTCAAAGTCCAAGCTTCACCCTTGTTCATTGAGACTGGTTCGATATTTGGACGACCAACTGGTGTCACACCAGCTTCGTCAACAGCTGCTTCATAAGCGGCTGGCAAAACAATATCCATTGCTTCTTGATACAAAGCTTCTTCACCAAACTTTTGGAAAAAGAGTTGCTTTGTCACTTTTCCTTTACGGAATCCAGGGATTGAAACCTGATTTTTATTACGTTGGAAAGCTTTATCCAAACCTTCTTCAACTGTTGCGCGTGAGATTTCAAATTCTAATGTGCCTTGGTTTTTTTCATCCGCGGCTGGTGTCCACTTAGACATGTTATTTCCTCCGAGTTTTCAATACTATCTAATTTTAGACTAAATTTACGAATATCACAACTATTTTGTCGTGAATAAGCATCTAAATTTTACCATTTAAGGTTACATTGCTTTTTTTAACGATAATACAGCATACAATCCAGCTGCAAATAGCATGGTTAGCCAAGTTGAACCAACTGTGTCTGTGACCAGTGTTACTTGTTGCAAACCAAAATACACGGCAATACTAATCACCCAAGTGATGTAGGCCCGAACATTGAAACCAGCTTGATACCAGTATTTCCCATCTATTTTGCTAAATTGATGGGTGTCATAATTTTTACTACGGACACAGAAAAAATCAACCAGTAGAATAGCAATTTCAGGTCCTAAAATCATCCCCACCATATCTAAAAACCAAATAAACGTGTTGATAAACCCACCAAAAATAAATGGAATAAAGCTCATCAACGTGGCAATGATGGTAACAATCCAGAGCGATGGTGTCAGCTTAATTTTTGGCAAAATATTATTGAACGCTGACCCCGCTGCCATTAAATTAACCGCATTTGCTGTGGTTGACGTCAGCATAATCACAATCAATGCTAAGACACCCAGTCCCAACTTTGACGCAACAGTTGAGGGATCAGAACTATCTGGATTAAACGCATTTGTACTGACAGCAGCGGCAATCGTAGTTAATGAGCCAACAATGGCAAACCAATACAGACCAAGCGTTGCACCAATAAATGGCGCCTTGGTTGCAGATGATTTATTTTTTGAAAAACGCGTAAAGTCCGCTGCCGCCGTCACCCATGCCAAATTAAAAGCCGCAAAAACGTCAATAGCAGTTCCAAATGATAGATGTGCTGCAGTTGGTGCATGCCAAGCTAAAATTTGTTGTAATGATACTTCTCGCAAGACCACGATAGTCTCCCAAATGACCAAGGCAATCACCAAAATGATACCAATTCGTTCAATTAATCGAATGGATTTTTGACCGAGAGAAATTGAAATCAAATGTAAAATTCCCATAATCGCAACACCAACGACCATACCTTTGATACCACCGGGCTTAAAATTGGTCGAACCAAAAATATCAGCCAATAAGTAACTAACAGATATTGCTGCAATATAGGTATTAACCGCAGCCCAGCCCATAAATTGCACCACGTTAATCAACGATGGTCCGATTGAACCGCGAACTCCAAATGCTGGTCGCATCAAGTTCATTGTTGAGGCGCGCACCTTGTAGCCCATATAACCAACTAATGCCAAAAATACATAAGCGAGTGGCCCACTAATTAAAATGACACCCAAAGCACCACTCAAACCAAGCGCCGCAATAACACCGCCAATATACCACGTACCATTGTTTGCATTCGCACCAATCCATGTTGCCAATTGATCCCAGAAACCCATCTGCGCGATATGCCGGTCATTATCGACTTTTATCCCCTGACTCTCCATATTTGCCTCCGTTTTAATGATAATACAATTAGAATTATCATAACAAAAAACGCCCGCCAAGGCAAACGTTCGTTCGGGTATTTTAGTCTAATATTTGCAACATAATCCATTCAATTATTGCGTTAACAAAAAACCTCAAAAACATATTGTTTAATATGTTTTTGAGATTTCTAGTGATTTAAAAATTCAGAATCAGTTAGCGCTATTTTTTATTTCTAACTTTCACCGGTTGCGTCACACGCAACACCTTAGTGAACGAGAATCCAATAATTACAATACCAGCTACAATTACTAATGCCATAATGTTTCTCCTTTGATTTGTTTGATTATTGCTATCATACAGACCAAAGATTAAACCAACATTTAATCCAAATTAGTAATTTCAGCGATTGCTTGTGCATAGATTGAGATTGAGCGATACAAGTCATCTAACAAAGCAAATTCATTAACTTGGTGCATAGTGTCTGGTGAATCTGGGAATAATGCCCCAAAGGCGACACCACGCTTCATCAAACGACCATAAGTACCACCACCAATGACTTGATCATGTGCTGGCAAACCAGTTTGTTCGTGATAAACACGCAACAATGTTTCCACAATAGGATCGCTTGGTGCAACGTAATGTGGCACTTGCGCGTGTCCGCCAATGGTTGGCTTGACATCCCAACCATTCAATTGTGAGGCCAAACCAGCTTCAATTTCTTCCGGTGTAATGCCTTTTGGATAACGGAAGTTGAAGTTAATAAAGGCTTTGCCGCCGTCAACAAACTTTTGAATACCAACGTTCATTGACAAAGGTCCCATGACTTGATCTGTGTAGTTAACACCAAACTTTTTACCAATAGTATCATCATGTGCTGGTGTGCCAAGATAAGTCAAGAATGACTTAGCAGTACCACCGAAATCAAAGTCTTGCAAGAAGTTAGCTAGGTACGTACCAGCGTTCTCACCAATTTCAGGCATTGCGCCGTGAACCTGTTTACCATTCAAAACAAAGTTGACAACTTCACCATCTGTTTCTGTTGAACCAGAAATCTGTGGATTATCCACCAAATATTCTTGGAATTCAGTGACAATTTTTTCTGCTTGTGCTGACTGCACAGTAGCACGAGCAATTCCAGGCACCATATTAGTCCGTAATCCAGATTCAAACGATACCAACTTAGCAGAACCACTGTTAGTAGCTTCACCGTCAATCAAAATTTGGACATTACCCTTTTCACCATTGATAATTGGATATTCAGCATCAGGTGAGAAGCCAAATGCTGGTTCAGGTTCCACTTCAAAATAACGTGTCATGCCTGTCCAGTCGTTTTCTTCATCGGTACCAAAAATCAATCGTACACGACGCTTCAAAGGTACTTTCAAATCAGACAAAATTTTGAAAGCGTAATAAGCAGCCATCCCCGGTCCCTTATCATCTGACGCCCCGCGGGCAATGATTTTATCTTCAGTCACAACAGGTTCAAATGGTGCTGTTTCCCAACCTTCGCCTGCTGGCATGACATCAACGTGGGCCAAGATAGCAACATATTCCTCAGCATCCTTTGGACCAATTTCAATATAACCAGCCAAGTTATCAAGGTTTTTAGTGGTAAAACCATCTCGTTCTGCAATCGACAGTACTTTAACTAATGCATCTTTGGGCCCAGGACCAAGTGGTGCATCTGCTGTGGCTTTTGAGTCATCACGTACAGATTCAACTGCTAGCATTGACTTCAAATCCTCAATAAACGCCTCTTTACGCGTTTCTGTTTCTTGTTTCCAATCAATTGTCATGTTTTTTTAACCTTTCTTGTATCTAATACTTTGATTATACGCTTTTGATGATTTTTTTCCTAATGACTTATCTTGCTCAATATCGTGATTGCTTTGGTACACTAGCTAACAATTTTTGACGCAAAACTGGATCAGCCACTGCGATAAATAAACCATGACGTCCCCTTTTTAGTAGGATGTTCAAAGCATTAAGCATGATTGATTGCTTATCCTCTAATGACAAATTTTTGCCACCAACGCTTCTAAATGCTGCCTTATCTTCATAATGACTTGGATCGATGATTAACTGATCTTTTTGATTATCATAACGAATACCAGGCCCAATAATCACGCCTGCATAATTCAAGTCAAAGCCCTGAATCGTATAAACAGACCCCACTTCATTAATCGTTTCAGGGCGTAATGCCCAAGGTGTGGCACCTGTATCAAGCTGATCCCAGGGTAATTTGAAATCGTCCAACGTAACATACCATTTGCCACGATTAACCGTGTAGGGATAATCGGTAGTTGCCAAGATTCTCGACATGCCGACACGCTGATTTTCTTGACAAATCGCCGCATATAACTGGTTAGCATCATTATAAATGCGCAAATCAAATGATAGAGATGTTGCCACATCAATTATTTTTTTGTGCTGGGTTAGCTGATCAATCCACTCAACGACTGACTGGCTTTGATCAACCATTCGATATTGCTCGCTTAATTGAACTGCCTCAGGTTTAAACGGTGCTAGAATAGTCTGCAACTGCTCGCGATGCCACATACTTTTTAACTTCAAAACCTGATGAGCATCAAAGACTAGAATAACCACACGCGCATGTTTCAGTATCTCAACCAGTTGATTTTCTTGCTGAAATTTATTGTACCGGTCTGGTGCTGTTAGTAAAAGATGGGCTTCATCAATTAAAACAACATCAGCTGTTTGATTGTGACGAGTCATTTGATTAATGAATGTCGTTGGTTTAAGAAATTGATTCTTTTTGAGGTCAGGCTGATAACTGGCTAATTCACGGTAACTTTTCCACATCTCAGCGTGATTAACAAGTAAAAAATTACACCATTGTGGCTTCGTGGCTTGTAGTTGTTTGAAAATTTCAAATAGCACAACGCTCTTACCAGCACCAGCGCCACCTTCTATCACAAAAGCACGTGTTTGCGACTGGGTTAAATTGTGATTGGCGAACGCTACTGCTTGGTGAATCACATCATTTTGTTCATCTGAAAATTGTTCACCGTCAGCCAATACGAAACTATTTTTAATCATAGCCATATTGTAACATCATGCGTCCTCAAAACAGAAAAAATATAAATGACATAATATAAATGCACCGTCATAAACGCTGATAACACAAGGATTTGGCGTGCAATATTTGTCCTTATCAGTTAGAATAAGTGTGAGGAAGTAAACATGAAAAAGCTGACAGAAGATATCCTTTACCAAGTTATCAAAAAAAGACCTGAACAATCTCATAAAGGCACTTATGGTCGCGTTTTAATTATTGGTGGTACGCAGCAATTTGGTGGTGCTGTTATCATGAATGCACTAGCGGCTGTCAATTCTGGGGCCGGCTTAGTTTCTGTTGCAACAGATCCCAGTAACTTCACTGCATTGCACGCTCATTTACCCGAAGCAATGGTGATTGATTTTAATGACGATTTAACTGATGATATTCAACATGCTGATGTCGTGTTAATTGGTTCTGGACTGGGAAATCGTCTTGATATCGTTGAAGCCACTTTTGACGCCATCATGGCACGCCAAATTTTGATTGTGGATGGTTCAGCATTAACTTTAGTTGCGGAAAATAAACTTTCTTGGCCACAATCGCAGCTTATTATTACACCACATCAAATGGAATGGCAACGATTAAGCGGTGTCACAATCAATGAACAGGCATTTGAGGCTTTCAATATGTTAGCACAGCAACGTATGAATGTTCAGCCAATCCTTGTTTTGAAACAACACCATACCCAAATTTATACGCTTAACCAAGTTTTCGAAATACCAAATGGTGGTCCTTATCAAGCTACCGGTGGTATGGGTGACACGCTGGCTGGTATGATAGCTGGCTTTACTGCGCAATTCATGTTGTGCTTTCCAGAGGCAATCATGGCAGCGGTTTATGCCCATTCCGCCATTGCTGATGAACTATCAAAAAATCAATATGTCACACTACCAACTAAAATCAGCGCAGCATTACCAGAATTTATGTCGCGTTATGCCAAATAATTTTAGAACCCAAAAATAACGGTTAATTCCACAGACGCTTTCAAGAAAAATGATTGAATATGTTAGAATGAAATTAACGATTTTTGGAGGAATTCATTTTGAAACTAATTTCATGGAACATTGACTCAATTAACGCCGCTGTTGAACATAAAAGTGCGCGTGGTGAAATGACTTGGTCAGTTCTTAATAATATTGCTGAAGCCACACCTGATGTGTTTGCTATTCAAGAAACCAAATTAAAAGCGACCGGGTTAACCAAAAAGCAGGCTAATGCCATTGCTGAACTATTCCCCGACTATCACGTTTTTGTCAACCCGAGTTTAGCACGTTCAGGCTATTCCGGTACCATGGTATTGTCCCGTCAAGAACCTCTATCAGTTGATTTTCCAAAAATAGATGCGCCCGGCGACATGGATATGGAGGGGCGTGTGATCACACTCGAATTCGCCAATTTTTATGTTTCAACTGTTTATACCCCTAATTCCGGCAGCGAACTAGCGCGCTTAGATGATCGTGGTTTATGGGATGATCAATACCGACACTATATCAGTTCATTAGACCAAAAGAAGCCAGTGATTTTCAGTGGTGACATGAACGTTGCCCATGAAGAAATTGACCTGAAAAATCCTAAAACTAATCGCCATTCAGCCGGATTTACCGATCAGGAACGGGAAAAGTTTACTGCATTATTGGGTGCCGGTTTCACAGATACGCTGAGAGCGCTCAACCCAAATGTCCCAAGTATCTACACTTGGTGGGCACAAATTAGCAAGACCAGCAAAATTAACAACTCGGGTTGGCGCATTGATTATTATCTCGTCAGCAACAGAATTGCTGATAAAGTCACCCAGTCAACTGTACTAGACACTGGTAAAAGACAAGATCACGCACCAATTCAATTGGAAATTGATTTACTTTAAAAACAACATGGTTTCTTCATGATTTAGTGCCAATATCGCCACATTATTAACATATAATTAAGTTATTGGTGGAGGTGTTAATATGGATAAGAGACCAAACGTGAGTCGTGTTGACGATATCTACATTCATGCTTACTATACTTACGATGCCGTCGTCACAAAAAAAAACAGCAGAGCCGCTTCAGTTTCTAGATTTAGTCTCGCTGTTATTCTGGGATTATCGTTGGCAATCGGGTGTCATACACTCATCACAATTTTTTTCTAAGCTATCCAATCTGGGATAGCTTATTTATTTTTCACAAATGATTTTAGTGCTGAATCACCAAATTGCTGAGATTCATATATTAAAATATTTGCCGCAGCCACCGCATCATCTAAGGCGTTATGGTGATGTTCAAGCGTAATACCCAAGTTTTCCGCCACTGTATTCAATTTATGATTTTGAAAATTTGGAAATAGCTTGCGGCTCGTTTGAACTGTGTCCAATAGCATATAATGTGGTTCCGGTAGTCCGTAATAGTCTAACGTTCCCTTCAATACGCCGTTATCAAACGGTGCATTGTGCGCAACCACTAATTTATCTGCTGTAAATAGTGGTGCAATCGTTGGCCAAATATCAGGAAATTGTGGTGCTTTTGCCACATCAATTTGGTGAATACCATGAATTTTCGTATTATAGTGACTAAATGACGTTTCTGGTTTTATTAATGAGTAGAATTGGTCAACAATTTGATTATCTCTCACAACTGCTAATGCAATCGATACTGCTGAGTGCTTTTCATGATTGGCTGTTTCAAAATCCATTGCAACAAAATTCATATTTCTAACTCCAAAACCATTTTTTGCAACTGCGTCTGACGCCCATTTGGCAACGTCAAATTCACTTGCTTCCCTACCATTATAAAACCAAACTTCTCGTAAATGTGTCTAGCTGGCAAATTGTCTACTTGCACATCTAACCATACCTGCTGTAACCCATTTGCTTGTGCCCAATCCAGTAATGCTGTCATCAATGATTGTCCTAAACCAGCGCCTTGAAATTGAGATAAAATGGCCATACCTACTTCCCCATTTTCAATCGAGCCAATACCTACTGGCAAACGTAACGCCCCTTGTTCAGCCATCAGTAACAAAGTGATAGCTGGCCCAACGTTTTCCTCCGGCACTACTTCGCCATCTCGCATACTAGCTATCAAAAACGTATCCGTTTCAGTCATCAATTGTTGAATGAGTGCCTGCCATTGTGCTGCGTTTTCTAACCCTGCCACTTCCAAACTAAATGCAATCGGTTGACTCATATCAAAGTTCATAATGCGTCCTCAAAATTAGCCAGTTGCCCAATACCATGAATGGTAATTTGACGTTGATCATCTTCATTGGTTCGTTGAAAGTTAAAATCAATACGATCGTTGGGTAAAATATCAACCATGTATTGTGGCCATTCAATCAAGGTAATACCGTCTGTCCCGATAAAATCTTCAAACCCTTGATTTTCAGCACCCATTGTTTCCAAAGTATAGGCATCAAAATGATAAATCGGTGTTTCACCGGCCATATACGTATTCATGATATTAAATGTCGGACTCTTAACACGACCAGCGACACCTAAAGCACGAGCGAATCCTTGTGTGAAAGTTGTTTTGCCAGCACCAAGGTCGCCATTTAAAGTTAATACCATACCGCGACGTACCAGTTGGGCTACTTTTTGAGCCAATTCTTGTGTTTGCTGTGAATTGTTTGTGAGAAATTCTTTCATTCTTTCATTATAGCACGAGATAATTGGTATAATGGTACTTAACAACTAAAAGGACCGCTATCATGTATCGAGATGATTCATTAACATTACACACAGACGCCTATCAAATTAATATGATTTATACCTATTGGCAGCAAGGTATTGATCAATCACCTGTTGTCTTTGAAGCGTACTTTAGAAAAATGCCGTTTGACAATGGTTACGTTATTTTTGCCGGTTTAGAGCGAATTGTGACTATTCTAAAGCAACTCACTTTCAGTCAGAGTGACATTAACTATCTTCGTAGCTTAGATTTATATGATGATGCTTTCCTAGATTATCTGCAAAATTGGCATTTCACAGCAACTTTGCGTTCAGCCTACGAAGGTGAAGTGATGTTTAACAACGAACCACTTTTCCAAGTTGAAGGGCCACTTGTCGACGCGCAGTTATTAGAGACGCTTTTGCTCAATGTGGTCAATTTTCAAACATTGATTGCCACCAAAGCCGCTCGTATTGCTACTGTCACTGATGGTCAACCCTTGCTGGAATTTGGCACACGACGTGCCCAAGAAATTGATGCTGCGCTGTGGGGCACACGTGCAGCCTACATTGGTGGATTTGACGCAACATCTAATGTTCGCGCTGGCAAATTATTCAATATTCCAATTTCTGGCACACATGCGCACGCTTTAGTGCAAGCCTATCAAAATGATTATGACGCGTTTAAAGCTTACGCATCAACTCATAAAGACGTCGTTTTCTTAGTAGACACTTTTGACACGCTCAAGTCCGGTGTCCCTAGCGCGATCAAAGTAGCACAAGAATTTGGCGACCAAATCAATTTTCAAGGTGTCAGAATTGATTCAGGTGACATGGCTTATTTGTCTAAAATCATTCGGAAAATGCTAGACGAAGCTGGTTTCACATCAGCTAAAATATATGCGTCCAATGACTTGGACGAAAATACAATCTTAAACTTGAAAATGCAAGGTGCCAAAATAGATGTTTGGGGTGTCGGCACCAAACTCATCACTGCTTTTGACCAACCAGCTTTAGGCGCTGTTTATAAAATGGTTAGCTTCAACGGCAAAAATACGATCAAAATTTCCAACAATGTTGAAAAAGTATCGACCCCTGGCAAAAAACAAGTGTGGCGTATCACAGATCGACAAGACGGTAAATCCGAAGGCGATTATCTCACTTTCTCAAATGAAGATCCGCGTCAGCAAACGGATTTACACATGTTTGATCCTAATCACCCTGTTATTTCAAAAGACGTCCATGATTTTAACGCTGAACCTATGCTTCATGATATTTTTGTTAACGGCAAATTAATTTATGATTTACCAGATATTAAGACCGTTAAAACCTATGCGAAGCAGTCGCTGGATAATTTGTGGGATGAATATAAGCGTGTGCTCAATCCTGAAACTTATCCAGTTGATTTGTCACAAAGCTTATATGACGCCAAAATTGACTTAATCAACAAAACTCGCCAACACATTAAGGAGATGTCAAAATGAGACCTTTGCAAGCAAAAATCATTGCCGAATTGCACGTACAACCTATGATTGACGCCGACGCTGAGATTCGTCGATCAGTTGATTTTTTGAAACAATATTTAACCCATTCAATATACACAAGCCTTGTATTGGCAATTAGCGGTGGTCAAGATTCAACCCTTGCTGGTAAATTAGCCCAAATGGCAGTGCAAGAACTGCGTGACACAACTGGTGATGATTATAAATTTGTCGCCATTCGCCAGCCTTATGGCAAGCAACGTGATGAAGATGATGCTCAAGCTGCCCTAACATTTATCCAACCTGATGTCATTGTCACCACTGACATTCAAACCGCCACAGACGCCATGACTACCGCTTTACGTGCTGGTGGGCTCACCGTTGATGATATGAGTCGAGGTTCCATTAAGCCAAAAATGCGCATGATTGCACAGTATGCTGTTGCTCGTGAGCACAACGGTATTGTTGTGGGAACTGATCACGCCGCTGAAGCCTTTGCAGGTTTTTTCACCAAATATGGTGATGGCGGCACAGATATCAACCCTCTCTGGCGTCTCAACAAACGACAAGGTCGCCAATTATTAGTAGCCCTCAACGCACCAGCGCATCTATATGATAAAGTGCCAACCGCTGATTTGGAAGATGACCGACCACAATTACCAGATGAAGTTGCATTAGGTGTCAGCTATCAGGCTATTGATAATTATTTGGAGGGTCGAGACGTCTCTGAAAAAGACGCTACTCAAATTGAGTCACTTTACTTGGCGAGTCAACAAAAACGTCATGAGCCAATCACAATTTACGACACATGGTTTTATTAATCCACTAATAGATCACCGTAACGCAATTGCCCAACGTAATTGAGTTGCGGTGTTTTTGATAGATCATGTGGATTAGTGCCAGGTTGATTAAGGGGCACTGCAACACCTAACTTTTGGTAATAGTTTAGCCAATAATTTGAGATTGGCTGTTGATCATCACCAAATTTCATCGGTTGTTGCGGTATCGTCAACACATTTGCAAATGCTAACTGCACCAATTGTGAACAATATAAGCCATCATCATTAGGATAAAACGAAAAATTATAGGGTCGATTTTGATAGGACATTGCCTGTGAAATCACTTGTGACTGTTGCGTTTCCGTCAAGCTAGCTCGATAAATATCTGCAACGTTAACTTCTTCGAAGAAATGACGTATTCGTTGAATTGCTACGCCATGTTTTGGGGAGGCATCAATGATTTGGTGCGTATTAATCACAATAGCGACATGAACATAGTTGCCTGTTGATGTCGCTATTGCCTCATCAAGTGCTTCATGATTGTTTGGAATGAATAGTAAATCAGCTGTTTGTAATGTCATATTGCTAGTTTACCACGCACGACCAACAAAGAATACCAAGCTTAGCGCTTGGTATTCTTTACTTTTTTAATTTGTAGCAGCTTTTTCAGCAGCGGCATCATTTTCCGCCTCTTGCTTTTGTAACATCTTGTCATACTTTATAGCAAATGGGAAGTACATTGCTGTTGACATTGCAATTAAGATTGCTTGCCAGATGGCAAATTGCCAACCACCAGCCAAAAGTCCAGAAATAATTGGTGGTGTTGTCCAAGGTACACCGACACCATTTAGTGGTGGCACAATACCAAAGTAGATAATTGCGTAAGTTCCAACGGCAGCAATAACTGGCGTGAGGAAGAATGGAATAGCCAAGAATGGATTCAAGACCATCGGAATACCAAACAAGAATGGTTCGTTAATATTGAATAATCCAGGAATTAATTCGATTTTTCCAAGTGTCTTCAATTGCACTGAACGAGCACGTACCGGTGTGAAGACCACCAAACCAATCGTCATTCCAGATCCAGTCATGTTGATAAAATTATTCAAGAATTCGTTCGTAACAATATGAACTGATGGGTTTGACAATGTCAATTCACCAGCCTTACGTGCTACCATGTTGTCAAATGAGTTAGGAATTAAGAAAGCACCTGAGATAGCACCAACGATAATACCGCCATGGACACCAAAGAACCAGAAGAATGTGACCAAGAATGCCAGCAAAAGAACTGCCGGGAATGAATCTGACATCCCCTGAAGTGGTGTTTGAATAACTTGATAAATCCAATCTAGTGCATCTGTATGGAATACATACTTGAAGATGGCAAAGATTGCAGTAGATACTGTCACGACTACAAAAGCTGGAATCATGGCTGTGAACTGTCCAGCAACGTTTGCAGGTACTTGTTCAGGCAAAGTTACCTTCCAACCTGCCTTAATCATTGCTGAGTAAGACCAACCAACTAGCAAACCAACAATAATAGCAGCAATCATACCTTGTCCGCCCATGTTGGCTGTGTTCAAAACGCCGGCCACTGGACTGCTCAACAATTCTTGTACAGCATGTGGCAACTTATCAATATTCTTGTAGGCTGCTTCATTGACAGGGTTCGGCACCGACATGGTTTGTAGCAATAGGAATGCTACTAATGCGGTGAACCCAGCAGGCAAGGCCTCTTGTCCTTCATCACGTACATAAACATACGCAATACCAACGACTGTGAAAATTGAAATCATACCAAAGCTAGCATTGTTAGCCTGAGCAAACACCGCCGACCAACCATGATCCGCCAGCCATGTGGCAACTGGTACATACGGTACGTTAGCCAAAATCAGAAAGACAGATCCAATAATGATAAATGGCAAACTATACACCATACCATTTTTCAACGCTGTAACTGCTTTAGTGTTGATAAACTTCATGATAGGTGGCATCAATTTGTCGGTTACCCAACTACTCTTTGCACTATTCTGCATAAGTATTTCTCCTTTTGTAAACTCCCTGTTTACGTAATTCCGCTTTTTGTAAGCGGTTACACTAATATCATAACCCATTATTTGAAAATGTCAACACTTTTTTGTAAACGGTTACAACTTATGAAAGAAATGACTTAATGTACTTTTTTAGTATGCAGGATAAATGTGGCAAAACAGTGAATTAACAAGGATTTAATTGTGAATTGTTTGGTGTAAATGTGTTTGTTGTTTGACTATTCCAACTGAATATCATTATCGTAATTAAACGTTATAATTTTGTTGTTATTGATTCGTTTTCATTTCATTTACATTAGGATAATAAGATTTGAAAACTTCATAGGCGCCAATCAAATTTGCTGAATTGCCAAATTGGGCTGCTTTAATGTTGACAGGCATATCAGTAATATGTCCTTTGACATCAGCAATCAAAATTGAAACGCGTTGATTCAACTCATTTAAAATATCGTCATTTTGTGAAAGACCACCACCAATCACAATAATCTCTGGATCAACAATGAACATCAGATTAAAAATACCACGAGCCAGACTGTCTAATTGACGCGACACGTTTATTTTTGCCACGCCATCACCCTTCTTAGCCAAATCATACAAATCTTTTCCAGATAGTGAGGTGTCGTGTTTCACGTTGTAACGTCTAGCCATTTCAACCGCCGATGCTTTGACACTCCACTGAGAGTTAACGCCATCAAAAAAGCTATAACCAAACTCGCCACCATAGCCATGTGCGCCGCGCACGAGTTGTCCATTAAGGTAAACAGCACCACCCACACCTGTACCAACGACCACAAATATTGCTGAATTTGCCCCAGCAGCAACACCATGTTTGACTTCTGCTAAGCCCGCGGCGTTAGCATCATTTTCAATTGTGACAGGCGCTTTGAATAGCTTTTCCAAGCTGTCGACAATGGGAAAATGATGAATGTAGGGTACTGCTGAGTTGCCACTAATGAAGCCATCTTTAAATTTCACAACCCCCGGAGCACTGATTGCCACACCATCAATATTAGTGAAATTTTGCGTGATATCAAGCAATTTACTCACCATTTCATCCCAAGTTTTGGGTGTCTCAAATGATGAAATTTCACCCAAATTATCATCTATGACTGTGGCATATTTCACACTAGTCCCACCAATATCTATTGTTAAAATCATGTTGTCTTCCTCCGAATGAAAAAGCAGCCGAAGCTGCCGATTATAAATAAACGTTATTGCAAAACTTTTGCAGTGCTGTCACTATTTTCTTGCTTCAGCAATATTTGATCATACTTCTTAGCAAATGGCCAATAACTTGCAATGGTCATCAATAGCATGATAGCCTGCCAAACAGCACCTTGCCAGCCACCAATAATCAATCCTGAAATAATAGGCGGGGTTGTCCAAGGAACATAAATTCCATTAAACGGCGGAATAATGCCAAATTTAATCACCAAATAAGTCAAAATTCCTGAAAGCAACGGTGTCAAAATGAATGGTACTGCAAGCAATGGATTAAGCACCAATGGAACACCAAATAAAATTGGCTCATTGATGTTAAATAGCGCAGGCACAATTTCCAATTTACCAAGTGTCTTCATCTGAGTTGACTTGGCACGCCAGAGCATGAACACAACTAAACCAATCGTCAATCCAGAACCTGTCACAGTAATATATTGATCCATAAATGATTGCGTCACAATGTGGGCGCCATTATCAATCGTTAATTTACCAGCTTTATACAAAGCATTATTATCAGCATTATTGGCTAGCAAAAGTGGTGTCATAATACCACCAATAATTGTTGCGCCATGTACACCGAAGAACCAAAGGAACACTGGCAAAAAGGCAACGATGAAAACGCCCATTGGACCGTCAGTGGCATGTTGAAGTGGCGTTTGAATCACTTTATAAATCCACTCAACAAATGTTGTGCTCAGTCCCAATTTAAAGAAAGCATAAACAGCTGTGGCCCCTGACACAATCACAGCACCGGGTACTAAGGCCGTAAATGAAGCCGCAACGTTGGCTGGTACTTGTTCTGGTAACTTGATGGTAAATCCTTTTTTCATAAACCAAGTGTATATCCAACCGACTAACAAACCAACAATAATGGCAACAATCATGCCCTTACCACCGAGCCAGTTTTTGTCAATCACATTACTAGCAACCCATGCCGTAGACGTTTTGCCGGCTGAATTGGTAACATTGGTCACCGTGTCTGGTTGCAAAATAACATCAACCACAATTGCTAATAATCCTGCCGGAACACCTTCGTAACCAGCATCATGCACCCAAGAATATGCAATACCAAATACAGCAAATACCGCCATCAAAGCCATTGATCCATTATAGGCCTGCATAAAGATAGCAGCCAAACCAGATTTTGAAATGGCATCAGCAATTGGTGTATAAGGAAAATTACCTAAAATCAGGAATATGGCACCAATCACAATAAATGGAATTGGATAAAGCATACCGTTTTTGATGGCAACCATTGGTTTTAGATTAACAAACTTCATCACTGGTGGCAGCAACTTTTTGTTAATAAAATCATTCATAATGATTCTCCTCGTTTAAAATTTGTAAGCGCTTACATTTTAAGGTAAGTATAACACCATGATCCTCATTTGACAATGCAAGTGATTGACCATGGTGTATGATTAGTTAACTGTTGAGACCATTAGACTTAAATACGTCACGCAAGTACTCAAACGACGCTTTCTTTGAACGGCGCATATCACGTTCCTCTTCATTAGTTCGATTAACGTAAACGGCACGATAACGTCGGTTCCATCTTCAATCATAGCTTGCTTCATCGCGTCAATATGATCACGGTGATATTGAATACGATAATCATCTTGAATCATTTGATTGCCAGTCATTTCTTCACGCCAACCCAAACCGTTTTCAACAGGAAAAACCGGTAACTGATAGCGAGAATAAATTGATGTTAAGGCGTTTCTAAAGCCCAAAGGATCAATCGTCCATGACCATTCATTTGCTGTTAAATAAGGGTTTGTTTAATTGGCAATATCTAAATAGCGATTTGGTGCTGTGCCATCTGGAATTTTATCCGCATTCAACATGTCTGTTCGATAATAACTAAACGCTATAAAATCACTGGTTTGCTTTGATAATACTGCGTCATCCTTAGGTTGATAGTCCATATCAATATTGTGCGTTGCCACAAAGGCTAACACTTCCGGCAAATAGTGGCCAGCAGTAAACATCGTTAGTAAGTTATCATTCAAAAATGTGTCAACGCGACGAGCTGCAAAAACGTCAGTTGGTTTAGATGTGGCTGGATACGTCACTTGATACGCCAACATACCACCAATTTGTAATTGATCAAACTGTTCATGCACAAAATTTGCAACATGCGCATGCGCCAACATCGTATGATGAAAAATTTGATAGAGATTGTCTAACGAATGTTCTGCATTGATGGCACCACCAATATCATAAGCCATATTTGTAAAATATAGATTGTGCTCATTAAATGTCAGCCAATACGTCACCCGATCAGCAAAACGGCTAATGATTTCCTTGGCATAACGCACATAAGCGTCGATAACGTGGCGACTCAAAAAACCATTATATTTCTCTGCGAGCGCCAGTGGCATATCAAAATGGTACAGCGCTATCATTGGCTGAATCCCACGTGCCAGCAAGGCGTCAATCATATCTGAATAAAACTTAATGCCCGCCTCGTTGAATTCACCATCACCATCTGGAACGACGCGCGCCCAAGAAATTTCAAAGCGATACATATTGACGCCCATTTCAGCCATGAGGTCAAAGTCTTCAGGATAACGATGGTACTCGTCAATCGTCTTTTCCCAAGTAGCCTCCTTTTTCAGGTCATATGTGGATTTACCACGCACACCTTGAAAGCCCTCAGTTTGCATACTAGATGTCGAGTTTCCCCAGAAAAAGCCGGTCGGCATTGTTGTCATAAATTTTCCCCTTGTGTTTTAATTACATTTTGATACCAGTTGAAACTATCTTTCTTTAAGCGCTTACCGCTACCATGCCCCTCATCATCTAGATCGACGTAAATGTAGCCATAGCGCTTACTCATCTCACCCGTACCAGCTGAGACAATATCAATTGGTCCCCATGACAAGTAGCCAATCAGGTTCACACCATCAATAATGGTAGCCTTTTCCGCTTCAGCGATATGTGCACTCAGATAAGCAATACGATAATCATCATGAATACTGCCGTCTGCTGTCACGGTATCATAGGCACCAAAACCATTTTCCACGATCATAATAGGCAAATTTGGATACAAATTATTCAGTTGATTTAATGTGTAGCGCAATCCCTCAGGGTCAATTGTCCATCCCCAATCAGACGCAGGAATCAGCGTGTTTTTGACACTTTCAATGCTACTTGGATCATCTAAAGCCGGTGTTTTACCATCAGCTGCTTTAACCGCAAACGTTGCATAATATGAAATACTCAAATAATCGACAGTACCCTCTTTTAAAATTTGTCGATCCTCATCTGTAATATCTGGACGATAACCCGTTCGCTCAAATAAAGCTTCCAACTCTGATGGATATGCTCCACGAATATGCACATCACTAAACCACTTGCGCAATTGTTCAGCTTTTTGAGCTGCTAACATATCTGCTGGTAATGGCGTAGCTGGATAAATTGGTGACACATTTAGCATCGCACCAATTTGGAAGTCCGGATTAATTTGGTGCGCAAGTTGTACCACTTTGGCACTAGCTACTAATTCATAATGGCCAGCTTGGTACATATCTGCCATACGTTCTGCGATTGTGGCTGTTTCGTCATACCGCAAACCAGAATTTGTCCAAACAAGAAAATCTTGTACCGTTGATGCTTCACTAATATTAGCTTGGTTGGATATTTCATTATGCGTAATCCAATATTTAACCTTATTGCGATAACGCTTAAGAACCGTCTCTGAGTATTTCACGGAAAAATCGATCAAACGACGATTGCGCCAACCGCCATATTCCGTTACCAAATGGTACGGCATTTCAAAGTGGTTGAGTGTAATGACCGGTTCAATACCAAGACGATTCATCTCATCAAACATGTCATCGTAAAACTGAAGTCCAGCTTCATTGGGCTCTGCATCATCACCATTTGGAAAGATTCTTGTCCATGCAATAGATGTTCGGAAAGCCTTGAACCCCATTTCCGCCATCAATGCCAAATCTTCTTTGTAAGTGTCATGAAAATAAATGCCGTGATGATTGGGGTAATTTTCCCCTGCAATCACGCCATCAGTTATGGTTCGGGGCGTCGTGGCATTGCCGGCAGTCAATACATCGGCAATCGAAACGCCTTTACCATCAACGTCCCAAGCACCCTCAGCTTGGTGAGCAGCAATCGCACCGCCCCAGAGAAAATCTTTTGGCATTTTTAATCCTGTCATGTTTAATTCTCCTATGTTTAGTCACTATTTAACTATAATTGTAAGCGTTTACATTACAAAACACAAGAATGTCCTAAAAGTCGTTACTTTTTGCACTAAAAAAGAACTAACCTGTGTTAGTTCTTTAATGCTGCTAGAAAGGCTTCTTTTAACCCTTCATTATCATCCGGGGTCCCTAAAGCAATACGAATCCACTCGGAATTTAAGCGATCGTTAACTTGATAGCCCGATTGCAACAACGCTTGACCGACTTTCTTAGTCTCACCCACTTTAATCCAAATGAAATTGGCCTGTGACTCATAAAATGTGAGCCCCTCATCACGTAAAAAGTTTTGGAATTTGGTACGTTCTGATTGAAACGCCGCCACGTTTTTTGCCAAATAATCTTGATCCAAAATTGCAGCCGTACCGCCAACAATTTGGTAAGTTGACAAATTATATGGCAAACGCACAGCTTGCATCGCTGTATATAGGGGATCCTGCATGATACCATAGCCAATGCGCAAATTAGCTAATCCATAGGCTTTAGACAACGTGCGTAGTACAACTAAATTTTTATATTGTGAGACAAGTGGTGCCACTGTGGCATCTGGTTCATCCACAAAATCATAATAAGCTTCATCAACAACTAGCGTCACCGTACTTGGTAATTTTGTCAAAAATGCTTCAATATCGGCAGTTTTTTCAAAAACACCAGTTGGATTATTTGGATTGGCCAACCAAATCATCGTTGTTTGATCAGTGATAGCAGCTAACATGGCCTCAAAATCAACATGCCCATCGGCTGGGTTAACTGGGACTTTAACTGTTTTTGCTTGTTCAATTTCGGCGTGAAGTGCATACTCACCAAATGTTGGGTCAGGCACAATCATTTCAGATTCTGGCGTCAAAATGGTACGCGTCAACAGCTGAATGAGTTCGTCAGCACCTACACCAAATACTAAATTTTCAGGATTAACTTGTGTTAAGTCTGCTACTGCTTCACGCAAAGGCGTTGCTTGACCATCAGGGTAATAGCCTAACACATCATCAGACACTGCGCGCACAGCCTCTCCGACTTTTGGTGATGGTCCATAAACTGATTCATTAGCCGACAGACGTGCTAAATGTTGTAATCCATACTTGGCTTTGACCACTTCTTCTGGTAGTTCCGCTTGATAAGCCGCTAACTTTTTAACTGTTTCCTTCATTTTTGCTCATCTCCTCGCCAATCTTGGCGTTCATGTAACTGAGATTGTTGGCCAATGCGCGACCCCAGTTCGTTCTTAATATCATCAAGTGTAACATTTTTTTCAACTAAGAGAACCATTAGATGAAAAAATAAATCCGCCGTTTCATAAATTAGTTTATCGTTGTTATTTTTAGCGCCTAGAATGACCTCTGTTGATTCTTCACCAACTTTTTTTAAAATTTTATCGAGTCCTTTTTGGTATAAATAATCTGTATAAGAACCTTCTTGTGGGTTATTTTTACGCGCCAAGGCTGCTGCGTAGAGCGCTTCAATTGATTGTTGTGCCATAATCTATTCCTTTCCAACTATACGCTGACATCTGCAACCGGATTGAAAAAACATGAATACGCGCCAGTATGACAGGCTGGACCGTTTGGTTCCACCTCGACTAATAGTGTATCTCTGTCGCAATCCAATGACATACTGATAACGCGCTGTGTATTGCCACTCGTCGCACCTTTGTGCCACAGGGTTTGGCGCTCACGCGACCAAAACCATGTTTCCATTGTTGTTTTAGTTAATTGGTAACTCGTTTCGTTCATGTAAGCCAACATTAATACAGCCTTAGTTTTGATGTCAACCACCACTGCCGGAACGAGACCGTCTTGCCCTTGTTTCTTAAAATCTGGTGCAATCATTGTCATATACGTATTGCCACTCCTTCTTTTTTTAACGTTTGCTTGAGTTGCGGTAACGCAATTTCACCGAGATGAAAAACCGAAGCTGCTAAGGCTGCATCAACCGTGGTTTGTGTTAAAAGTGCCGTAAAATCTTCAATTTTTCCAGCACCACCTGAAGCAACAATTGGCACTGACACAGCCTCAGTTAATTGTTGATACAAATCAATATCATAACCATTTTTTGTACCATCAGCATCCATGCTAGTAACTAATAGTTCGCCGGCACCAAGCGCCACCATCTCTTTGGCCCATGAAATGGCATTTAACCCAGTAGGTTGTGTTCCACCTGCAACGTAAACTTGATAAAATTTTGATTTAGGCTCCCATTTCACGTCAATGGCACCTACAATGGCCTGTGACCCAAAAATAGCTGCTCCCTTCGTAATGAGTTCAGGTTGCTTAACCGCTGCTGAATTGACAAATATTTTATCAGCGCCTGCTTTGATGAGACGCGTCATATCTTGCGTGGAACGAATACCACCGCCTACTGTTAGGGGGATAAATACTACTGACGAAATCGCATTGACGATGGTCATCATCGTATCTCGTTCTTCCAAAGTAGCCGTGATATCTAGCAAAACCAGTTCATCAGCACCCGCTTGTTCATAAGCTTTAGCAACTGTCACTGGATCACCAACACTGCGTAGATTTTCAAATTGAACACCCTTAACAACTTGTCCATTTTTAATGTCTAAAGCTGGGACAATTCGTTTGGCTAAAGTCATTTCATCACCTCCTTGAGTGCTGAGAGTGTCACGTTGCCGTCATATAGCGCACGACCAACAATAATATCTTTGATACCGGCTGTTTGCAAATCCTCTATGTCCGTTATCGTACTAATGCCGCCACTAGCAATAATATTTGTTTCAGGAAATTTTTGTTGTAATCGTGACAATAATGCAATGTTTGGACCACTAAGCGTGCCATCACGTTCAATGTCTGTCACGATAAAATTAATCACACCAACTGCTTGCATCGCCTGAATGATTTCAGAAAATGTCGTGCTTGATGCTGTCAACCAGCCGTCTGTTGCTACTTGTTCTTGACGACCATCAACACCAACGACAATGCTTTCCGCTCCGAATTGCGCCACTGCTTCTGTCACTAATTCAGAATGAGTCAAAGCCGCTGAACCAATAATCGCACGATTAATGCCTAATGATAAATATTGTTTAATTTGTGCCAAACTTCGAATACCACCACCGAGTTCAATAAATAGTTGGGTATTTTGTCGCAAGGCGGTAATGATGTCGAGATTAATAGGTTTGCCTGACTTAGCACCATCCAAATCTACCAAATGTAAATGCGTTAAGCCGGCTGCTTGAATTTGTTGCGCTTGTGAAATAGGATCTGAATTAATTACTGTCTCTTTATTGTAATCTCCTTGATAAAGCCGCACTGATTGTCCATTTCTAAGATCAATTGCTGGAAAAATCATTTATCGTCCACCATTTCTTTAAAACTCTGCCACACTAGCAGGCCGTCTTTACCCGATTTTTCTGGATGAAATTGCGCGCCAATAACGTTACCCGAATCATTAACAACGACACTTGGAATTTCAATCTGACCGTAATCAACCGTTGCCGCAATATATTGGCGCGCTGTTCGGACATAGAAACTATGAACAAAGTAAGTGTAAGTATCGTTTAAAGTCGACGTGATCGGATTTAACTGACGAACTTGGTTTTGATTCCAACCCATTTGTGGGACTTTATAACCTTGTTGTTGGGGTAAAGTGACGACATCTCCCGGAATAATGCCAAGTCCTGCTGTTTCACCAAATTCAGTTGATCGTTCAAATAATAGTTGCATCCCCAAACAAACACCTAGAAACGGTTTGCCTGATTTTGCGTATGCTTGCAGTGGTCCAATTAACTGCCGTTCGTTTAAAGCCGACATAGCAGCACCATACGCACCGACCCCCGGTAAGACTACCCCGTCAGCTGATAAAATTTCAGCTGGGTCATGTGATAATTTAGCAGATAATCCTGTGCTGGCAATTGCTTTCATCACATTTGCAATATTGCCCGCGCCATAATCAATAATAATAATTGTCATTTGTCATCTCCTAACGACGTTATTTGTCGTCTTAATTTTCAGATACGACCTTTAGTCGAATTAACGCCCTGAATGTCAGGATTAACTGTCACTGCTTGTCGCATTGCCCGACCAGCCGCTTTAAAAATACTTTCGATTTTATGGTGGGTATTACGACCATACAAAACTGAAATATGCACATTTGCTTGCGCCGCATTGGCAAAGCCCTGCCAGAAGTCCTCAACAACTTCCGTTTCAAAGTCGCCTAGACGTGGTGCTGTTAACTCTGCTTGAAAAACAAGATAAGCACGACCGGATAAATCAATCACAACGCGAGATAAGGTTTCATCCATCGGCACAAACTGGGCGCCATAACGTTCAATGCCAATTTTGTTCCCAAGTGCCTTGACGAAAGCCTCGCCTAATACAATACCGATATCTTCGATTGTATGATGACTGTCAACATTTAAATCACCTTTAGCGTCGACAGACAACCCGAAGCGACCATGTTTAGCAAATAAGGTCAGCATGTGATCAAGATAACCAATACCTGTGTCAATATTGATGACTGATTGATCATCTAAATTAAGGTTAACAGCGATTTGTGTTTCAAATGTTTCGCGTTTTATCATAGCCTGTCTTGTCATGTTATTTTCCTCGACTTTCAATCGCTCTAGCGTGACCTTCCAATCCTTCAATTCGTGCTAATGCTGTCACATCATTGGCGTCCTCTGCCAATGCAGCAGCATTATATTGTAGATACTGAATTCGCTTTTGAAAATCCCAAACACCTAGTGCAGAACTGAAGCGAGCTGTACCGCCAGTTGGTAAAATATGATTTGGTCCCGCAAGGTAATCACCGAGCGGTTCTGATGCGTATTTGCCTAAAAAGACAGAACCAGCGTTTTGTATTTTGGCCATATAATCATAAGCATTCGCCAATTGGATTTCCAAATGTTCTGGTGCGACAGCATTCATCAATTCAATCATGTCATCAATCGTGTCAACAAGATAAATGTATCCGTTTTTGTCAATGGCACTTCTAGCAATCGCTTCACGTGGCAAAGTTTCAAGTTGCTGTTCAACAGCCGCCGACACTGCCGTCGCCAAATTGGATGAGTCTGTAATCAAAATTGCTCTCGCATTCACATCGTGTTCTGCTTGGGACAATAAGTCAGCAGCCACGTCTTCTGCTCGTGCCGTATCATCAGCCAAAATACCAATTTCAGATGGACCGGCAATCATATCTATGTCAACTTGTCCATAAACAGCTCGTTTGGCTGCGGCAACATAAGCATTGCCGGGTCCGGTAATTTTATCCACTTGTGGTACTGTTTCAGTACCATAAGCTAAAGCAGCAATTGCTTGTGCACCACCAATTTGGTAAATATTGTCAACACCAGCAATTTTAGCTGCCGCCAAAACGGCAGGATTTAAACCATCTGGTTGTGGTGGTGTGACCATGACAATATTGGCAACACCGGCAATTTTAGCAGGAATGGCATTCATTAAGACTGAAGATGGATAGGCAGCTGTCCCACCCGGCACATAAATCCCCACAGCTGAGAGTGGCGTGACCTTAGTACCACGAATCACGCCAGAACGTGTCGTATCTTCAAAAGACTGCGCTACTTCTAACTGATGAAATGATGTAATATTGGTAGCTGCTTTTTTTAGCGCTGCAATGACTTCATCTGGAACTTGAGCAATTGCAGAATCAATATCTGATTCAGAAACTTTCAAATTATTCAATGCCACTCCATCAAAACGGACACTATAATCTCTTAAAGCCGCATCACCCCGCTGGCGAACGTCAGATATAATGTTTGCCACACTAATTGCCACTTGCGGATTAGTGGTTTGTGCCGTTTGTCGACGAATTTGTGTTTTGATTGCTGACAAAGATTCATTTTTAATAATTTTCATTTGTTAGTCGCTTCTTTCAATAGTTTGGTCAAATTTTGAATGACTTGGGTGAGTTCTGTTTGATAACGTAACAAGGCGCCGGCTCTGACTAGCATGTGTGTTGAGACATCGCCAACAACGTCATGAACTTGCAAATGGTTTTCTCGTAACGTATTACCTGTTTGCGTAATATCAATAATGGCATCAGCTAACCCTGTTAATGGTCCCAGTTCGACTGAGCCTTCTAGTTTAATCAAGGCAACGTCTTCGCCACGATCGGTGAAATACTTAGTGGCAACTTTGGGATATTTCGTCGCGATACGTTGTCGACGTTGCAAATTAAGTTGAAAATTTGCCGGCGCTGCAACGACAAATTGTGCGCGTCCTGTTTTCAAATCTAATACATCATAATGATTTTGTCGTTGTTCAGCAATGGTGTCTGAACCAACAATGCCAACGTCGCCAATCCCACGATCCAAATACTTAACGACATCATTGGGTTTCACTAAAATAAAACGGTATCGACCATCAGCGGTGTCAAAGATGAGCTTTCGTTCAGGGTTATCTAACGGGGTTGTATCAATACCTGCAGCTTTCAATAAGGGTCGTACACCTTTTTCAACCCGTCCTTTGCCAAGTACCATCACAACTGGTTGTGTTGTAGCTAAATCGTACGCATTCTGCTCCCAATCAGCTTGAATAGTTTCAATATTTAGACCAATACCGACAGCTGGTAATAATTTTTTTTGAAAGTTTTCTAGTAAACGGTCATAACGGCCACCACTAAACAAATAGCGGCCCAATGTTGGGATAAAGCCACGGATAATTGTTCCCGTATAATAGGGTTGTGGCGATGCCGCCGCTAAATCAACAGTAAGCTTGACATTTGGATAGTATTGATGTGCATGATTAGCTAGGCGTAACCAGCCTTGCGTAATCGTTGCTACTGCTGTCATGTGTTGTAATTGCCACATCACATTTTCACCATCTTCGCCATAAGATAACGGCCACTCATTCAGAAATTCTGGAAAGTCAACAATCTCAGCTCTTAACTTTTCAAACTCGGAAACATTTTTTTGTTCAATGGCCCGTTTAAGTGCTTGATGTAATTCACCGTCTAGCTGCAACGTGTCCAAAATAATATCAATTAAGCGCGCATCACTCAACACCACTTGAACATCAGTGATATTGAACTCTTTGGCAAAATTCAACATAATATCTAGTGCTTGAATTTCTGCTTCGAAGCTATCATCACCAATTAATTCAGTCCCTGCCTGCGTTTCTTGATTGTACTCACCCGATAGGTAATCGGTACGTCGAAACACATCACCAATATAATATAATTGCGACATATCATTTTCTTGCTGGTGAGAAGACAAAAATCGTGCGACCGGCAAGGTCAAATCTGGTCTTAGAATTAAATTATCACCAGCTTGATCATACAAATGAAAGATGTTTTGATCACGATATTGTTCAAAAGTGCTTTCTTTTTCAATGTAGGGCGTATTAATTGGCATAAAACCTTTCTCATTTAGCACATTACTGATCACTGATGTAATTTTTTGTTTTTGCTTAAGACGTTCACCAAATTCATCACGTGAACCGCCAGCTAATACTTTATTCATATCTTACTCCTACCACTTCGCTAAAAAAGCGCCCTTACAAACTAAAAGTTTTTAGTTTGCAAGGACGCTTTCACGTGTTCCCACCTTGATTCTCCTTTTGTTTACACAAAAGAACTCATTCACCTGCAATCACAGGTGTACTTGGTATCGGAAATCTCCGGAACAATTTTTGATTGTTCAGCTCGTTGGTGTGTTTTCATTAAGGTCACAGGCGCTCATCTCAATGCGTTAGCTTAAGCGCTTCCTGTACTGCGAAAATTTAATTACTTTTCCAACTTCAGCGAATTATTTATTAGATTAGTTTAATTATAACGTCATTTTTTTATTTGTCAACACTTATATTTTCTAAAAATTCTGCCATTTCAGAAAAATGTAAACCCAAAGCATCAACACTATGTGCATCAGAACCATAAACCAAAGGCAATCCAAGTTGATGTGCTTCCGCTACAATATCAAATGTGGGATAGCTTTCGCCATTAAAAGGTTTACTAAAACCAGCGGCATTAAAATCTAATTCATAGCCTTTTTCTAAAATCAATATCAACAACTCAGTAATTTGACGGTGAACGCTATCATCAAATGGTGGCAAATCAAAATATTTTTGATACTTGCGAATCAATGTGATATGTCCGATGCGCACCGGTATATCTAATTCCATGTCAAAGCCAACGCTCTTTTTGACGACATCAAAATATTTTGCAAACAATGCTTGCGGTGTTTGCAATTCAGTTGCAAAATATTGCGACAGAGTCTCTGGCTCGTAGTCAATTGGCATAAGATTACCGTAGCGATCTGGTAAAAAGTGAACCGACAGTACAATTTCATCAATCCAATCAATATGTTGTTTTAGAAATTGTTTTATTTCCGGTTCATATCCGAGCAAATAATCTACTTCAAAACCACGTTTAATGTTTATTTGGTTGCCATATTTTTCTTGTACATGTGCCACCTGAGCTTGATAATCATCAAGTTCAGATAATGCCATAGCTGAACTATCGCGCGATTCTTGAGGCCCCACAAAATTAGCTAAAAACTTCTCAGGTAAAGGCGCATGTTCTGTAACAGCATAAGTGTCAAAACCTAAAGCAATTGCGCGTTCAATATACCTGTCGAGTGACTCTTGACTACCATGATGTGAGTACATCGTATGCGTGTGGCCATCTTTTTTCTGCATTATCCGGACTCCTTTTTGCCATTCATCTTAACATAAACGTCAACAAAAAAACACGCTAAAGCGTGCTTTAATCAATAACAGATAATATTTTTTTCAAAACGCCATCATGATCATTGTCATCTTCTGTGACATCAAAATCATGTTTGAACAATTCTGTGTCACTATTCTTCATTGCCACCGGGTGACCAACGTATTCTAACATTTCTAAGTCGTTTAAACCATCACCAAATGCCATAATTTCTTCAGGCAACACATCCAAACTGTCCGCTATAAATGTTAGTGCGTTTGCTTTGTTAACCTCGGGATTAACAATATCAACAGCACCATATCCTGATGTTGTCACATGCACTTGGTTACCCAAAACCTGTTTGACTTCACGCATGAATTGATCTTCCACATCAGAAATGACCGTAGACACTTTTAAAATTGGTGCATCAATTTCAGCTAATGAATCAATTAGATGGATATCTTGAAAATAAGCTGAGGCTAATTTAAACGTATCAGCGATTGCTGCTTGAGATTTTAACATAAATGTTTGAGATTGACCGGTGAAAGCCAAACCAACAAAGATATGATCATGATACCTTTTAGCAATTGTCACAATTGTTTCTAGGGCAGCAGGTGGTACAGCTTTTTCATTTTGAACACGACCATTAAGCATGACTTCAGCGCCGTTGTTGGCAATGGTTTGATATTGACCAGCAAAATTTTTAAAATAGGCCATTACTTTTTGCATATGATTCCCTGTTGCCACAACGAATTGCATGTCTTTTTCAGACATAATATCTAGCACTTGCTGAAAAAGTGGCTCGTTGAAGGTCTTATCGGCACGCAAGAATGTTGCGTCAAGGTCGGATGCAATTAATTTCAATGTCATGTTCACTTTTCTCCTTAAAATGTCGACTATCGCTTTAACTTCGCATTTATCGTTGTACCCACCACCACAAAAATCTGATGAGTCCAAACACAATCAAACCAGCAATTGCTGCTAACATGACAGCCATGATGACTGACTGCCAATGGTTGTTTGGCATATTAAGCAAGTTAGCGCTTAACATGACTACAAACACAAAAATTGGTAAAATACGCTCTAAACTTTTCATTACTTGCGACCGCGCTTCTTTTTAGCTTTTTGTAATCGGCGCGCCGCCTGCTTAATTGCAAAATTTTGAACTTTCTGACCAAAGTTACCTTTTGGCATGCCACCGCCCATGCCACCCATCATAGATGACATATCCATACCAGAACCACCCATCATTTTATCAATACCGCCAAAATTACCATTTGTGGCTTGATTCATCATTTTACGCATTTGATCAAATTGTTTAATCATGCGATTTACTTCAACAATCGGACGCCCTGCACCCGCTGCCAAACGACGACGGCGCGAAGGATTGATTAAATCAGGATTTTCACGTTCTTGAGGTGTCATTGAACCAACAATAGCCTCTAAATGGGCAAATTGTTTGGCATCAATATTAACATTCGCCAATGCTGGATTGTTCGCGATTCCCGGAATCATTTTTAACAAATCTTCCATTGGTCCCATACTTTGAACTTGCTTGAGTTGCGCCACAAAATCGTTGAAATCAAACGTATTTTGTCGCATTTTTTCAAGTTGCTTTTCTTGGGATTCAGCATCAAAGTCACGTTGTGCCTTTTCAATCAGCGTTAACACATCGCCCATGCCCAAAATACGAGATGCCATCCGGTCAGGATAGAAAACGTCCAAATCAGTTGGCTTTTCACCTTGACCAACAAACTTAATGGGTTTGCCAGTTACGTCACGAATTGACAAGGCAGCACCACCACGTGTGTCACCATCAAGTTTAGTCAAGACAACACCAGTTAAGTCAAGCGACTCTGAAAATCCCTTAGCTGTTTCAGCAGCATTTTGTCCAGTCATTGCATCAACTGTCAACAAAATCTCATCTGGCTGAGCAATCTCTGCAATATCTTTCAACTCTTGCATCAATTCTTCATCAATTTGTAAACGACCAGCTGTATCAATAAAGACATAGTCATTTTTATTTTCAGCCGCTTTAGCCAAGCCAGCGCGGACAATATCGCGCGGATTAACATCCGTCCCCATTGAAAATACGGGAATTTCAAGATCGCGCCCCAAAATTTCCAATTGATCAATGGCAGCTGGTCGATAAATGTCGGCTGCAATCAAGAGTGGACGCGCTTTTTCTTCATTCTTTAATTTATAAGCTAACTTGGCAACTGTGGTTGTTTTACCAGCACCTTGTAGGCCAGCCATCATGATGATGGTTGGAATTTTAGGCGACTTATTAAGTGGTACCGCCTCATCACCCATCGTTGCGGTCAACTCATCATTAACAATCTTAACGACTTGTTGCGCTGAATCCAATCCTGACATAATATCAGCACCGCTGGCTTTTTCACGTACATTAGCGACAAACTTTTTCACTGTGTCGTAGTTGACATCGGCTTCCAGTAACGCCAAACGAATTTCGCGCATCGTCGCACGAAGATCTTCTTCACTAACACGGCCGCGACCGGTTAAATTTTTCATCGCCTTTGAGAGGCGTTCAGTTAGATTTTCAAATGCCATAATTTTAGAGTATGTCCTTTCTGCGATATATTCACAGGCGACACGTTTCCCTTCTAGTTATCCATTTCTGTATTTAAAAGCTTCTGCACCAATAATTTTAACACATCATCACTTTGATAATGGGTGTTAATGTATTGTTGCACTTCATTTTCAATCACTTGTCGTGATTCAAAATTAGCTTGTAGATGCAAAATACTTTCATATTTTTCTAATAATTCAATTGCCCGATTGATGTTATCGGACACCGCTTGTCGACTAACAGCTTCTGCATTTGCAATTTCTACAATTGAAAAATCATCTTCAAAATAATATTGTAAATATTGTTGTTGTTTTTCAGTCAGCAACTGATCATAAAAGCCAAATAGCGCATTAATATGATTTTTTTTGGTTAAATCCATCACGATACCAACTCTTTAAACAATCCGTAGACAAACTCGTCTGGCTTAAACTCGCGCAGGTCACTGGCTTTTTCACCAAATCCAATCCATTTGACTGGCAAATGCATTTCATTCCGAATGGCAAAGACGATACCACCCTTTGCTGTGCCATCCATTTTAGTCAAAACGATGCCAGTCACATCAGACGAATCTTTGAATAATTTAGCTTGTTGTAATGCGTTTTGACCAGTTGTCGCGTCAAGCACTAACAAAACTTCATGTGGTGCGTCAGGAATTTCGCGTTGAATAATACGCTTCATTTTTTCTAGTTCTTGCATTAAATTGACATTATTCTGCAAACGGCCAGCCGTGTCGACAAATAAAATGTCATAATGTTCATCACGGGCTTTAGCAACAGCTTCAAAGACAACAGAAGCCGGATCAGCTTTTTCTTTACCAGCAACCACAGGCACATTTACTCGCTCGCCCCACTCTTGTAATTGCTTGGTAGCGCCAGCTCGGAATGTATCCGCAGCCGCCAGCAAAACAGATTTCCCTGCTTGTTGGTACTTGCTGGCAAGCTTACCAATTGTTGTTGTTTTACCAACACCATTAACACCAACAAACAAAATCACGGTAGTACTACCATTTGGTGCAAAATGCATTTGTGTATCTTCATTCACACCATCTGCTTCGTATAAATCAACCATTTTTTTGATGATCACATCACGCACATATTCTTTGCGTTTGGCGTTGGCTAATTTAACTTCTTCCCGTAATTCGTCACTGATTTTAATCGCCATATCAAAACCAACATCAGCTCCGACTAAGGTTTCTTCCAAATCTTCGAAAAAATCCTCATCTACGGTACGAAAATTAGCTAAAAAGCGATTAAATCTTTCAGCAAAACCTGTTCGTGATTTTTTCAAGCCTTCGTCATAAACCTGCTGCTCGTTTCGTTCAACTTCAATCTCTGATTCTGATTCTGATTCTGATTCTGATTCTGATTCTGATTCTGATTCTGATTCTGATTCTGATTCTGATTCTGATTCTGATTCTGATTCTGATTCTGATTCTGATTCTGATTCTGATTCTGATTCTGATTCTGATTCTGATTCTGATTCTGGCAGATCATGAATCGCTTCACTCTTTTTGTCAAGCGCTTTTGACCATTCATCAGCTTCATGTTCATCAACTAAACCAACTTGTTCCATAACCGGTTGTGTTAAAGCACTACTCGTCGTTGTTTCGCTGTTTGATTGTGATAAACTTTCAGATTGCGATTCAGACAAACTCTCTGAAGTAGTCGTTGATTCCGGTTCAACGTTATTCTTCTTTTTACGGAAAATATCAAATAATCCCATTTGTTTCTCCTTTATTCATTGCTGGTAATTAGATTATCACGACATATTTATGATGCCGTTTCAGCCATATTATCCAAATCCACAGCCACCATTTTTGATACGCCAGCTTCTTGCATGGTCACACCATATAATAAGTTAGCATTCATCATCGTACCTTTTCGATGTGTAATCACAATAAATTGTGTTTCACCAGAAAATTCGTGCAAATAACGTGCAAATCTCGCTACGTTTGCTTCATCTAGCGCTGCTTCGGCCTCGTCAAGTACTACAAACGGCACTGGACGGACTTGCAAAATAGCAAACAATAACGTAATAGCTGTCAACGCCTTTTCGCCACCAGACAGTAAACTCATTTGTTGGAATTTTTTTCCTGGTGGTTGCGCTGTAATGTCAATTCCCGTCGTTAAGAGGTGGTCTGGATCCGTTAGTTTAATTTCTGCCCGACCACCCCCAAACATTTGTGTGAAAATGCGTCCAAAATGCTCCGCAACAGCGTCAAATGTATGTTTGAAGCGAATTTGAACTTCCTCATCCATTTCATCAATTGTTTGTAGCAGATTATCTTTTGCAGATAATAAATCATCACGCTGCTGTGTTAAAAAATCAAAACGTTGCTTAACCGCTTCATATTCTTCAATGGCACCAATATTAACATTACCAATTTCATCCAAGCTACGTTTGATAAGTTTCAATTGATCAGTGACTGTTTCTAAGTTTAAATCGGTCAGTTTCTGATAAAGGTCTTGGCTGTCACTAATATCATATTGTGATGCTAGTTGTGCCAGTAAGTTCTCATTTTGTGTTGTTAGTCTAGCTTGTTGTGCCGCAAGATCGCTTTCTAAAGCCATAACTGAGCGCAGGGTTTCTTGTTGTGCTGCAAACTGTGTTTCCAAAATAGATAAATCATCACTGATAGTTGTTAAATATTGACTAATATTATCATGTTCTTTTTGCACGCTCGTAAGTTTTTCAACAATATCTGAAACCTGCTGTTGCGTCGCAATGTCATTTTGCGTTGCCGTTAATTTTGCCTGTAAATCATTGCGTTTAACAGTCAGACCTGCAGCTTGAGATTCCAACTCTTTTTGCTGCTGTCTCAGAATAGCAAGTTGACTTGTCACTGTTTCTAACTTACCAGTTAGTGTCACATATTCTGTTTGAATGGCAACTTTGTCATCATTATGACTTTGCGCTTTGTTAGATGCCGATTCCAGCGCTCGTGACAATTCTTGAGACTCAAGTTCTTGCGCATTTTTTTGTGCTTGCTTGTCATTTAATTGTGACTCACAACTTTCTAGTTGTGTTGTTAATTCCTCTTGTTGCGTCACAATATCTTTTAACTCAAATTCAAGTGCCTGAACAACGCGTTTTTGTTGTTGCAATGTATCTTGCTTGCGTTGCAATTCATAGTCAACCTTTTGCGTCTCATCGTTAGCTGATTTTAGTTTCGTTTGCGCTTCAACCAGAGACTCTCTAATTACTTCGCCATCACGTCGTTGTGATTGCAACTCAAGTTCTTGAGATTTTGATAATTCTGTTAAATCAGTGATTTTCTGCGTCAGTGTTGCAATTTCCGTTTGGCGGCTCAAAATTGTTGTGCCTCTTTTTTGTGTCGCACCACCTGTCATTGAACCACCGGCATTGACTAGTTGCCCATCAAGCGTCACAATTCGGAAACGATACTGATTAGCTTTTGCAATTTCCGTGGCACTGCTCAAATCTTTAGCCACAACAATGTGTCCCAAAATGTTTGCTTTAATGGCTGTCATTTCTTCAGGCATGGTCACTAAATCGGCAGCAATGCCAACAAATCCAGCCATTCTGCGTGCTTGTTCTAAACCATTTAAATGACGAGGCTTAATTATATCAACCGGTAAAATTGTCACGCGGCCAGCCCGATTTTTTGTCAGGTAAGCAATTACTGCCTTCGCCGTACTGGTATTATCAACCACAATTTGCTGCAAAATACCGCCTAATACCGTCTCAATAGCTAAAGTGTAATCTGCTGGCACTGTCAGTAATTCTGCCACAACACCTTTAATACCAACAAATTGGTTTCTAACTTGCGGTTTCATTAAGGCACGAACACCTTGGTAAAAGCCTGCATAGTCATCCATCGCCGCTAAGGCATCATGTTGACTACGAATTTTGTTGAGGTCATTTAAGGTATTATACCAATTCGTTTCAGATTGTTTATATGCTCTTGCAGCATGATCAAACTGTTCTTGTCTTTTATCAACTGCTGTTTTCAATGCTGAGACATCGTGTTGCGCCGAAACATTGGGCTGGTAATTCGCCAATTCTTGCTGGGCTTGCGACATAATCTCTGTCTCATTTTTTAACCGTTCAGATAATGTCTGATAACGACTTGTTATTTGAGCCAATTGCTTATCGTCATTAACTTTCGCATTGTGCAAAGCCGCAATATCTTGCATTGTTTGAATATAAGCGTGACGATTTTTTTCGATGTCGGCTTGCAGTTTGGATTTAAGTTCTGATTGTGTCAAATCATCAAACTGTGTCAATTTTTGTTTTAGTGTTGACTTTTGTTGTTTAAGCTCTGATTCTTGTTGTTGTAGCGGTGCAATTTGTGATGTTAACGCTGATATTTTCTCATTTACCTCAGCAGTCGATCTTGTCGCCTCGTCAATATCGCGCTCCAAAGTAGCAGTTTGTTGTTGACTCAAGTTTTGAGCACCAACCATGCGCTCATGTGTTTGAGTTAATGCCAAAATGTCGGCTTGCAGTTGATCGCGTTTTAACTGCTGACTAACGCGTTCCTGCCTTTTCTGTGATAATGCTTCGTTGATGTGTGATAGCGTTGATTTTTCAGTTGTCACTTGTTTCTGCTGATCTGTAAATTTTGCTTTGACCTGCTCAGCTTTCATTTCAACATCGTGAATCGTTAAAGCTAAACGCGCCTTATCTAAAGTATCAAACCGCTCTTTTTGAGATAAATAATCAGTGGCTTGGGCAGATTGTTCAGCTAAAGGCTCAATTCTATCCTCAATTTCGTGGATAATATCAGCAACGCGTGACAAATTATCACTCGTTTGTGATAATTCTTTCTGGGCTTTTTCTTTATTTTGTTTATATTTATATACACCAGCTACTTCTTCAATGATGCCGCGACGATCCTCTGGCTTGGCATTAAAAATGCTTTCCACACGACCTTGAGAAATAATGGAGAAACTCTCTCGCCCTAACCCAGTATCCATAAACAAATCATGAATATCTCGTAAGCGGCTTTCAACACCATTAATTTGGTAAACACTTTCGCCAGTTCTATATAATTTGCGAGCTACACGAATTTCGTTAAAATCTGAATTAATGTAATGATCACTGTTATCAAATGTGATAGCTACTTCGGCACGGTTGAGAGCACCCCGCTTATTAGTGCCACCAAAAATAACGTCGGACATTTTTGTCCCACGCAAATCTTTAGCACTTTGTTCTCCCATTACCCAGCGAATTGCTTCAATAATGTTTGATTTTCCCGATCCATTTGGACCAACAATACCAGTCATCCCTGGCATAAATTCAATCATTGTTTTGTCGGCGAATGACTTAAATCCGCTAATCTCAAGTGATTTTAATTTCATAGGCTGACATTATCTTCCAATAATTTTAAGGCAGTTCGCGCTGCTGCTTTTTCAGCATCTTTAATTGACTTACCAGTTCCACGCGCCAGTTCTTTATCATCAACAGATACACTCGCCTCAAATAATTGTGTATTGTCTGCTAACTGTTCTTCCCTTTCAGTGCGATAAGCAATATCGACCGTTCCTTTTACTTGCAAACGTTCTTGCAATCGACTTTTAAAGTCAATGAATCTGTCAAAGAAATCCGTATCAATCGCTGCAAACAATGTTTTATCAAGAAATTGGTTCACTTCTTTTGGCCCTTGATCTAAGTATAAGGCACCGATAAATGCTTCCCAAATATCTTCCAGTAATGAATCACGATCGCGGGCGCCACTCATTTCTTCGCCTTTACCTAACCGAATACCTTCGTTCAAATGAACCAAGCGCGCAAAGTGTGCAAAAGATCGTGTTTGCACCATTGCAATCCGCATTTCAGTTAATTGGCCTTCATGCCAATTAGGATAGCGTTTGAATAAATATTCTGCCACTGTCACTTGCATGACAGAATCACCTAAAAATTCTAATCGTTGATAGTCATGTCCTTTATCTTCTGGATGTTCATTGAGATAATTGTGCTGAGTTAGCGCTTCGGTTAATAGTGATTCGTCATTAAAACGAATACCATATTGTGTTAATATGTGTTTTTTAAAACTGTCTTGTGACACGTTCTCGTCCTTTTAAAGCATAGTATACAGTCTATTATATCAAAAAACGACTGTATAATTTGATAAATTACAGTCGTCAAAAAATATAATGCGATAAACACGCTACTCACTTTAAATCTCAGCTTTTTCACGAACAACGTCAACAATTTCAGATGTATATTGCTCGACCAACTCTGGTGTCGCCGCTTCAACCATCACACGTAGTAATGGTTCAGTGCCAGAAGGTCTCACCAATACACGACCATCGCCAGACATTTGTGTTTCTACTTCAGCAATTTTTGCGACAACATCAGCATCATGTTGCAACGCAAATTTATCAGCAACTTTGACATTCACTAATTTCTGCGGATAAATTGAAACCTCAGCAGCTAATTCAGACAGCTTTTTACCAGTTTCGTGCATCACGTAGAGCAACTGCAAAGCAGTCAGCAAGCCATCACCGGTGGTAGCCCAGTCTCTGAAAATAATATGACCTGATTGCTCGCCGCCAAGATTATAATCATTTGCCAGCATTTCAGCCATAACATAACGATCACCAACTGCTGTTTTAACACTTTGCATATCATTTTCAGCTAATGCTTTATAAAAACCAATATTGCTCATTACAGTTGACACAACCGTGTTATGCTTAAGCCGGCCTTGTTCATTTAAAAACTTTCCTGTGATAAACATGATTTTATCACCATCCACAATTTCACCATCTTCTGTTACGGCAATCAAGCGATCACCATCACCATCAAAAGCCAATCCTGCATCAACTTCACTAGCTTTCACCAGTTCAGCTAATGCTTCTGGATGTGTTGACCCAACGCCATCATTAATATTAATGCCATTTGGCTCAGTGCCCAGTGTAATAAAATCAGTTCCTAAGTCAGCAAATAATCTGGCCAACAGGCCACTAGTTGCGCCATTAGCGCCATCCAATGCAACGCGCATACCTTCTAAATTACTTGGAATTGTCTTTTGTAAAAACTCCAAGTACTTTTGTACGCCTTCAGGATAATTGTTAGCAATTCCGATACCTGCAGCGCTAGGGCGAGGTAAATTATCTTCAGGAGCATCAAGTAGTTGCTCAATCTCATATTCCAGTTCATCAGACAATTTAAAACCATCATTACCAAAAAATTTAATTCCATTATCAGCGGCCGGATTATGCGAAGCGGTAATTTGAACACCCGCGTCCGCTTCCAAGTTTTCAACTAAAAAGGCAACCGCTGGCGTTGTAATAACACCCAAACGTAGGACGTCAATACCCACTGATAAAAATCCTGCTACAATCGCTTGCTGCAACATTTCACCTGAAATACGTGTGTCACGACCGACAATAACTACCGGTCGCTTATCAGAATTTTGTGCATGTTTTGTTAAAATTGCACCGCCGGTTCGACCCAATCGAAAAGCTAATTCTGGTGTCAAACTTTGATTAGCAACGCCACGAACACCGTCTGTTCCAAAATATTTTAATTTAATATCTGACATAATTATCGTCCTTTACTTTTATGATGATGAGCTACTTTGACTGCTACTGGCACTAGAACTACTGCTTGATGAGGAAGTGCTGGCGGAATCGGAAGAAGAGCTTGAACTACTACTTGATGATGTGCTGCTATCAGTTGCAGGTGTCACCGTCGCCTGTACTTTGGTCACACTATAATGATCAATTCCTGTTTGATCAGGTAAGTCAACCGACACAGTTGTTTTGCTCGTAATATTAGTCACATCAACCGGAACAGATAACGTGCTAATCGAATTCAGTATATCAGATGCCCCATACGCTGTCACAGTTTTGGGATCAAAAGTGACTGTATAGTTAGCCCCATTGGCATTTTTAAGAGTAGCTGAAAGAGACAATTTTTTACTGTCTTCAGGTCCAACATTTAAAGTAACACTGGCAGAACTAACATCAATGTTAACTTCAACTACTGCACCATTTTTATCACGTGCAACGAGTTTGGCAGACTTAGTAATCGTACTTTTAGTATTATTATCTAACGAGACAGCAGCTTCAACCGATGTCACCGCCTCAACATTAGCTTTAGGTCCTGAAATTTTGACCGATTTGGGATCTACTGATGTCCCACTAACAGCATAACCCGTAGCAATTTTAGTATGATCATAAGTTACTTTGACTGGCACGGTGGCGGTTTTCCGTCGCGCAATTGTGACAGTAATTGTTTGGGGTGTCACAGTTGATGTTAGAGAAGCGTTAACACCGCGAAGTGCTAATTTAACAGTATGTTTACCAACACCTAGCCCTCTTAAATCCGCGCTAGCTTGGATATCGTTACGATTTTGGGCAGCTGCCACCAACGCTATGGAACCTTCAATACCAACCTTCACTGTTGATGGCGCGCCGACCACAACATATTTGTCGGAATTGAATTGTAAATTAAGGGGAACACTCAAAGTTGCTCTTTTTTCAGGGATGAGCGTTGAAAAATTACCTGAGCCACTACCATTCGTTGTTGCGGAACGGGTGCTTAAGACGTAGGCTGATAAAAGAATTGCCATGACCAAAGAGACCACTAAGTTAACAGTTTTTGAATGACCAATCATTTTCATTTTGCTAACCCCCTACCACTCCTTTGCCACCAATGTTTTGCAGCAGCCTCATTAACCGGTGCAATGAACTGGCGCTCAAAGAAATTCATGTAGGCATCACGTGCCATGTGTCGCAATAAATCACCATCTTTTGTAATGGAAATTTCACCAGTCTCTTCAGAAACAACTACCGTAATCGCATCACTTGCCTCACTAATGCCGACGGCAGCACGGTGCCGCGTTCCCAATTCTTTTGGAATACGCGTGCTTTCTGAAAGTGGCAGATAAGCCGCTGCTACGGCAACACGATCATCATCAATGATCACCGCCCCATCATGCAACGGAGTGTTAGGAATAAATGTATTAATCAAGAGTTGGCTGGTAATATAAGCATCTAACTTAATACCAGTTTTAATATATTCATCTAAACTCGTGTCGCGTTTAATCGTGATTAGTGCACCAATTCGACGCTTTGACATATACTGTAAGGCTTCGTCAAGGCTCTTGATAAGTTGCTGTTCCTTGGCATTATCAATATGCTGACGACGCCATGTTAAACGTCGTCCCAAAGTCTCAAGCCCTCGTCGAATTTCTTGCTGGAAAATAACGACCAACGCAATTGGTGCCCACGTAATGAGTTGATCCATCAACCAAGACAAAGTCGTCAAGCCAATATACCAACTCACAACTTTAATTAAAATTACGACACCGACACCAAATAAAATTTGTAGCGCACGCGTGCCTTCAACAAATTGAATTACTTTATAGAGCAGAAACCAAATGATGGCAATATCCACAAGATGCATCAGATTATTCAAAGTAAAATAAGATAAAATATCCATGGTTGTTACTCTTCATCCCTTCCTGCTAAAGCTGCTGTTTCAGCATAGTTAATAAATTGACGAATGTTAATACCCGCCTGACGGGTAATTCTACCTTGTTCATAAAGTTGCTGGATTGTTTCACGCTGAACATTCAACGCTTTAACTTCAAGTTCCATACGATTTTTATCGTCCAAATCGCGCTGCTCAGGGGTATCATCATGCTTTTCATTTTCAATCCGATTGCGATAACCAACAATTAAATTATAAGCAGCTTGCCGTTCCATTCGATGTGAAACAGTATCACCGTTATACTTTTCCATGTATTCAGATAACGCCTTAATTGCTGCTTTAGAAGTCTCTGTGATGGCTAGCGATGTTTCTTGTCTAAACTTGTCAGTTGACTCATCTGAAAGCCAAATTCTAATGCTTCGTAGTCCACGTCTAATCAGAATCAATAACCATTGCGTTGAAATATGATAATGTTGGTCAGAATTAATTAAATTTTCCAGACGATCTAATCGTCTCGTCTGTGCAGAATAAGTAAGCACGGAAATCATTTCATCTGCCAATAACTGCCGCAAACGATCACGCTGTGCCTCTAAAGCCACAAAACGTAGTTCTCGGTCATTTTCAACATTGTGGGATGGATTTTTCTTATCAAGCTGCCGTCTGATTTGTGCCATAGTTTGTTGTTTGCGACTAATCAGCTCGTAAACGATAGTACGATTATCATCATTTTGTTGTTCGCGTAACACTTGTATCCCAATTTGAATCGCAAAAATACGAGCCTGTGCTTCTGTTAAATCAACTTTACTCTTTTTTGGTGCGGTTGGCTCAACTTCAGCAATTTCAGGTTGCGTAAAATCATGAGTTGCCCACTCTTTAGTCACAATCGGAAGCATCACAGTGGCGACTAACAAACTCATAATCACAACAACTGCTGCCACAAAAATGAGCAAATTACGCTGTGGAAATGCACTACCGTCATCAATAACGGACGGCACTGTCAACACCGCTGCCATCGTAACGGCGCCACGCACGCCCGTCAAACCAGACGTGACAGCTGTTCGAAATGAAACACGTCGTTCTCTATGTTGTAAATGGTAAGTAATTTGCGTTCCGTACGCCCAAACCGTCCTGATAGCAAACACAATAAACCAGACAGTAACACCGTAGAAAATTGCCATACCGGTATGTATTTGGGTACTACGAAAAATACTAGTCATAGCAGCTGGTAACTCAATTCCTAATAACACAAAGATTGTGCCATTAAGTAAATAAACAAAAATTTCCCATGTTCGAACGGCTACCACGCTAATTTCTGGGGACCGCGCATTAATATGCTGGTCGCTTAAAATTTTGGACAAGACACCACCAGCTACAACAGCAATAACCCCAGATGAATGAAACACACCTTCTGCAATCCAATAAATAATAAAAGGCATTACTAATGTCACAACAGTGTGAAAAACCACATCATTTAAACCAGCACGATCAAATGAATCTCGTAACCAACTTACAAAACTACCAATCACCAAACCAACAATCAAACCAACGATGGTCATCCAGAAAAAGTTACCAATCGCACTACCAATTAAAAAAGTACCTGCAACAGTGGCTTTAATGGCGGTGTTGAAGCTCACCAAACCGCTGGCATCGTTGATTAGACTTTCCCCAGAAACAACATGCATCACGTTAGCTGGTAATTTGACACGTCTGGCAATAGCTTGCACAGCAACTGGATCAGTTGGTGATACAACTGCCGCTAATGCCAAGGCAACCGATCTAGGAAACTGTGGAATTAATAAATGAATGAAGAAACCACCCACTAACGTAGTCAATAGAACTAATATGATAGCATTGCCCAAAATTGGACCACGTAATTCCCATAATTCCCGTTTTGGGAAGCGCCAAGCATCATTAAACAGCAATGGCGCAATAAATAACAACATAAACCAATGCGAATCGACATCAACATAAATACCAAATGTAAAAGCCAAAAATAACCCAATCACAATTTGGAACAAACTAACTGGGATTTCGGGAATAAAATGAGAGATAACATTTGAAACCGTAACAGCAATAATTAATATAACGATTAATTCTAATATTGCCATGTGTTATCTTTCTCCCATAATTCTAACTTCTGCTTCCAATGTCACACCATATTTATCTCGCACTGTTTGCTGGACAAGCTTAATCAAATCTTCGTAGTCGTTGCCTGTACCATGCGCCACATTGACCATAAATCCTGCGTGTTTCTGCGACACTTCAACACCACCAACTCTGACACCTTGCAAACCGGAATCCATGATTAGCTTCCCAGCAAAGTATCCAGTTGGTCGTTTGAACACCGAACCATTGGATGGATAATTTAGGGGTTGCTTGTTCGCACGCTTAAAATTATTCTCATCCATACGAGCTTTAATCATTTCAGGTTTCCCTGATTGCAGGGTAAATGTTGCTCGTAAGATAATGCCATGATTATCTTGAAAAATCGAGTGGCGGTAATCAAAGTCAATCGCTTCATTACCAAATGTCTTTATCTCGCCACTAGGTAACAAAGCATCTACTGAACTTATGACCATATCAGTTTGCCCACCATACGCACCAGCGTTCATAAATACTGCACCACCAACAGTACCCGGTATTCCTGCTCCCCATTCGAGACCAGTCAGTCCATGTTCAAAAGCCTGTTCAGCGACCCAAATAAGATCTGCACCGGCATCCGCAATAATCACATTATGACTAACCTCAATGTCATGCAGATCGTGCAATAAAATAGTTAATCCACGTAGGCCACCATCTCGAACCACTAAATTTGATAGTCGACCAAACACTTGCACCGGAATTGATTTATTTTTTGCCCAAACGAGTAATTTTTTTAAATCACTTTGTGATTTTGGTACTGCGAGGTAATCAACAACACCTCCGGCTTGCGTATAAGCATAAGGCGCCAGCGATTGTTGTTCTAGTATTTCTATTTGCTCAAAATGCATGTTTTTTTCGTCTCCAAAGGCCATATATACCATTTTACCAAACTTTAAGACATTCTTCGATGGTAGACGGAATTTGTTTACCATATTTTTCAATCATTTTTACGAAATTGATAACATTAATTATTTAATCCATAAAAAAAATCACTTGTTAGAAGTGATTTTCTCTTAATTACTGGGCGTCTTTGTCGTCACTGTCACCCTTGAGGCCTTTAACAAAACCTTTGGCAGCATCAACAGCGTCATGTGCCGTATCGCGTACTTTTTGCACATCATCTTTTGCTTGACCTTTTAGTGACTGTGTCTTTCCTTCAACTTCACGCTCTTTATCACCTGTCAACCGACCTTCAAGTTCTTTTGCTTTACCAATCAATTTATCAGTAGCGTTTTGTAATTTGTTGTCTTCTGCCATGCTTTTTCTCCTTTATTGACAATACTTTAGCTAATCTTCATCAAACCATAGCGCAATTTCACGCTCGGCAGCTTCAACTGAATCAGAACCATGGACAATGTTCATCATCGCTTCAACATCCCATTCACGACCCAAATCACCACGAATCGTTCCCGGTGCGGCCTTTGTTGGGTTAGTCGTTCCCATCAGCGTGCGCCAACCAGCGACGATGTTCGTGCCTTCACCCACCATTGCAATAACCGGTCCAGAGGTCATATAGCGTAACAAAGATGGATAAAATGACTTGCCAACATGTTCGGCATAATGTTGTGCTAACAACGTTTCATCTGGCAATACCATTTTCATTTTGGTAATATGGTAACCTTTATTCTCAATTCGCCGAATAATTTCGCCGATTTTAGCGCGTTTCACACCATCTGGTTTAATCATCATAAATGTTCGTTCAGTCATCGTGAGCTCCTTTGATTAGCTTGTACTTCTATTTTACCTAATAAATAAAGCGGTTACAAGTCAATGCTTTCGGGCAGTTCGCTTGACATCTTCTGGGCGATATGTCATTGCCATGCCCTTCAACAAATTACGCAAGTAACGATCACCAGCCGCCTTGTAATTACGGTGGTCCGGTCGTCGCAATATGGCACTTAATTCACTTTTAGAAATAGTAATGCCAGCCGTCTTCATAAAGCTCATTAAATCATCGCTAGTGTAACCCATTGCAATTTTCAGTTTTTTAATGACCACATTATTAATACGATCATCATTGGTCATATCAAATGTCGGTGGAATTGGCTTCAAATCAGCACCAGTTTTATGACCGCGCTGCGAAATGATTAAACCATTCATAAAAGATTCCAACATTATGATTGAAACTTTTTCATCTCGCTTAGTTTCTGGTGTCTGTTTGGTTAACAAATCATGTAATTGTTGCTCATCAATTGTGACACCGCCCAAATCAAAAATCGTGATCATATCAGCATTTTTGATATTAAGTGCGTACCGCAATCGAATAATAATATCGTTGTTATTCATCATTTCTCCAAATTAGTAGGGATGATTATCATATTCTTCCCAAGCTTCATGCGCGTCTTGAATGCGCTTAAACATTTTTTCCATTTCATTTAATGTGAAACTTGTCAATACTGGACGTCCGTGCGGGCAATTATAAGGGTTCTCTGTCTGCGTCAATGATTGCAAAAGTGTACGTGCCTGCAAATCACTCAGATGCATATTGGCCCGAATTGAACGTTTGCAACTCATCATAATGGCTGTTCGTTCACGAAATTCTGCAACGGTTAAATGACCATCCCTTAAGATCCAGTCTACCATCTCTTTAATCGTATCTTCTTCTTGACCTTTGACAAACCACGTTGGATGTTCACGAATAATCACTGTTGTCGCCCCAAAAGGTTCTAGATGTAATCCAACCTGTTCTAAATCGGCTTCATGATCAGCAATTTTCAACATATCTGCTGCCGAATATGTAATCGTAATGGGTACTAACAAACGTTGCTTATCCTGCCCCACAAGCCCAATTTCTTCTCGATAATATTCATATTTAACACGCTCTTGAGCAGCATGTTGATCAATAAGATACAAGCCTTCACTACTTTGGGCAAATAGAAATGTACCGTGCATTTGTCCAATATAATCTAATTCTGGAAATCCACTTTGGTTTTTGGGCGCGACATCTAGGATTTGTTGGTCAGCAATCATTTTGGCATGATAATTCGGTATCTCTTCGGCAATCTGATTGACTGGTTCATTGTCAAAGGCCGATACCGCGTCTTCATGTTGATACTTATTAGCAAAAGACTTTACTGCTGAATCAGCTAATTGACCTTTATCCGTTACCGACACAACCGCGTCTTCATCTATTGTTGTTGGTGCAACTACTGGTGGCTTTTCACTTGACGTCCACGGTGCTAATTGTTTAGCTTTGGGCGCCGGCTGATGAGTCTCTTGGGGTTTACCATACAAATTTTCATAGGCATCGGGAATTAAATTTTCATCGGCCAGTCGATCTTTAATCGTTTTGATGATTAAATCAGCCAGTTCGGTCTCTTTTGATAATCGTACTTCGGATTTTTGCGGGTGAACGTTAACATCGATTAATAACGGACTAGTACTAACATTAACCACACCCATTGGAAAACGACCAACCATTAATTTAGAACCGTAGCCGCGAATCACAGCGTTTGAAACAGCAAAATTTTTAATGAATCGACCATTTATTAAAATGGTTAAATAATCTCGTGAGCCTCGTGTCAATTCTGGTAGTGAAATGAAGCCAGTCACGTTGAAATCATCATCTTCACCACTGATTTCTATCATTTTTTGCGCAACATCACGACCATAAATAGCAGCAACCACCTGTTGCTGGTTACCATTGCCAGTCGTTTGCAATAAATTCCGACCATCAGCTGTCACAGTGAACGCAATATTGGCATAAGACAAGGCAATACGATTCATAATATCTGCAATCCGCGACATTTCTGTTTGCGGGCGCTTGAGATATTTTAAACGCGCTGGTGTGTTGTAAAATAAATCTCTAACCGTTACCACAGTTCCCCGACGACCATTTGCGGGTGTCGCTGATACTTGCTTCCCGCCCTTGATATGATACATCAGACCAGTGTTTGAAGTCGCAGTGGTTGTATTCAATGTAACGTCTGCAATTGCAGCAATTGATGGTAAGGCTTCACCTCTAAATCCCAAAGACATAATATTAAATAAATCATGGCGATCATTAATTTTGCTCGTTGCATGTCTGGTAAATGCCAGCGGCACATCTTCAGGGTCAATGCCATCACCGTTATCAACGACGCGAATCATTGATTCACCAGCATCTGCCACTAAAATTTCAATTTGAGTGGCACCCGCATCTATGGCATTTTCAACCAGCTCTTTGACAACACTAGCTGGTCTCTCAATCACTTCACCCGCTGCAATTTGGTTGGCTAAAAGATTAGATAATTCATGTATTCGTGCCATTATTTATGACCTCAATTTCTTCAAATCTGCTAACAAATTCAATGCGTCTAGTGGCGTCATTGTGGCAATTGTAATCTGATCTAATTTTGCTAACAACTTTTCAGTGTTCTGATCTACCGCGTCCACATTAAATAGTGCCACCTGTTGACTCGTGGGTTCTTCAATTGCATGTTTAGTTTTACCTTCTTGCTCCAAATCAGCCAAAATGTTGGTCGCATTTGCAATCAATGTTTCGGGTAATCCAGCCAAAGCTGCCACGTGAATTCCGTAGGATTTGTCGGCTGGTCCTGCTTGAATTTGATGTAGAAAATGAAGATTACCTGTTTCATCTTCAACCGCACCAACATGAACATTAACAATGCTTTCGTGTTGATTTGCTAATGCTGTTAGTTCATGATAATGAGTAGAAAAAAGCGTCTTGGCATGGACATGAGCATCCAAATATTCAATAATTGCTTGCGCAAGTGCCATACCATCATAAGTAGCAGTGCCACGACCTAACTCGTCAAATAAAATCAAGGAATGTGCAGTGGCTTCTTGCAACGCCAAATTTGCTTCTGCCATTTCCACCATGAATGTTGATTGCCCCATTGCCATATCATCGTTGGCCCCAATTCGGGTAAAGATTTGATCAAACACCGGCAATATCGCGCTATCTGCGGGTACGAAACTCCCCATTTGTGCTAACATCACAATTAACGCTAATTCTCTCATGTACGTTGATTTTCCGGCCATATTTGGTCCTGTAATTAATTGCATGCTGGTATCTTGATCCAGAAAAACATCGTTAGCAACAAATTCACCAGTAGCTAATAACGATTCGACGACAGGATGACGGCCTTGTTTGATATCAATGACATTGTTATTCGTAAACGTCGGCCGCACAAAACGATGACCATCAGCCACATCTGCTAAGCTTGCTAATACATCTAAACGCGCTACGTGTCGCGCTAAGGTCTGAAGGCGATTGATGTTAGCCTTGACCCGTTCTCGTACCGTGACAAACAACTCGTATTCGCGCTCCGTTCGCTTGAGCTGAGCCTCATTAATCAGGCTTTCATGTTCTTTTAATTCAGGTGTGACAAAGCGTTCTGCATTTGTCAATGTTTGTCGCCGTTCGTAGCGCCCTTCAGGTAGCTTGGCAACGTTGGCTCGCGACACTTCAATGAAAAAACCAAAATTTTTATTGTATTTCACTTTTAGTGTGTTAATACCCGTTGCAGCACGTTCATCAGTTTCTAACTGTGCTAACCATTGTTGGTTTTCTGTTAAAACACGACGATATTCATCAATCTTCTGGTCAAAGCCTGTGTTAATCAGATCACCCTCACGAACACTAACTGGCGGATCATCAACGATCGCTTCATCAATTAACCCTGCTAAGTCAGCCATTGCATCTAATTCACCACCGGCTGCGCTCAAAATACGATCACCCTCAGCCAAAACTGATTTCATCCCCGGAATAGCAGATAACGATCGCTTCAACTGCACCAATTCACGGGGATTCATTGTTCCCATTGCCGCACGTGCCGCCAACCGTTCCAAATCATAAACTGATTTTAAATGGTCTTGTAGTGCACCACGAACAAAAAAAGCAGATTGAAAGGCCGCAACAACATCTAATCGATGGTTAATGTCATCAACATCACGCAATGGCTTCAGTAACCATTGTTTTAACAATCGCCCGCCCATTGCCGTTTTGGTTTCATCAATCAACCCTAATAGTGAGCCAGATTTTTTATGTGTTCGAGCATTTTCGACTAAATCAAGATTAGTACGTGTGTCTTGATTGAATTTAAGGTAAGCAAGACGCTCGTAACTTTCAGCCGGAACAATGTGTTCGAGATTACGACGTTGTGTATCAAATAAGTAGTTCAACAAAAGTGCTGTAACGCTTGCCTCACTTGCATTGGCTAATCCCTGAGTTAAAAAGCTCACAGTAGCATTCGCTTCAGCCGATTCTTGAGTTGATACTACCAACCCTTCTTCACCTAATTGATTAGCCAGCTGTAAGGTGATTGTTTGTTCATCATTTTTTAACAGCACCACTTCTTTAACTTCAAGAGAACGTAATTCATCAATTACATTACTAAAACGCTTAATCGTTGTTACTTTTAATTCACCAGTTGATAAATCAATATAGCTGAGACTGAAGCGTTTGTCATCTGGCAAAATTGCTGCTAAATAATTATTTTGCTTGTCATTTCCAGCACCTCCAAGCATTTTAGTACCGGGTGTTATCAGTTGGACAACATCACGTTTTACCATGCCTTGTGCAACCGCTGGGTCTTCCATTTGCTCAACAATAGCAACTTTATAGCCTTGGTCTACTAAAATATCAATATAATTTTGTGCGGCATGATGGGGAATGCCAGCCATCGGCACTGGATTTGCAGCATTTTTATTACGTGCCGTCAATGTTAATTCTAATAATTTTGCACCTAAAATGGCATCATCTTCAAACAACTCGTAAAAATCTCCCAAACGATAAAACACGAACGCGTCGGGATATTGCTTTTTGATTTCGTGATACTGTACCATCATTGGTGTGTCAGCGGTTTTGCCCATAATCAATGCCTCTTTTCATACTTATCATTTTACCATACGCTATTTTACAACTTGCTAATAAAAACGTTCACATACACCAAATGATGTCACGTGAACGATTAACCTATCTTGCCAAATTATGATTTTTCACCGCGCTTAAAGACAGTAACACTCTCAATATGCGTGGTCTGTGGAAATTGGTCGAGTGGTTGAATGTCACCATCAATCACGTAACCATTTGCTAAAATTTCGACAGCATCACGCGCCAACGTAGCTGGATTGCAACTGATGTAAACAAACGTTTCAGGTGCCATGGTACTAACTGCTTCAATCAACTCAGAAGTTAGCCCTTTTCGTGGTGGATCAACAAACACAACGTTGGGTTTTAATCCCTCATCTGCCCACTTCTCCATTTGCTCTGGTGCATCGGCTAACACAAACTCAACATTATCAATGTGATTATTATGTGCATTCTTTTCTGCGTCAGCAACAGCACCTTCAATCACTTCAACACCATAAACTTTTTTCACCTGATCAGCAACTGACAAAGTAATGGTTCCAATACCAGAGTAAGCATCAACTACTGTATCTGTGGATTTTAATCCAGCTTTTTTTGCAGCTAATGTATAAAGTACAGATGTTGTCTGTGGGTTCACTTGATAAAATGAATTTGGTCCAATCACAAAATCTTTACCCATTAACTGATCATGAATATCATCCGCGCCCCAGATTGTTTCATTCCAATCACCCATAATCACATTAGTATCATGGTTGTTAATATTGTGAATAAAACTCTTTAGTTCTGGTAACTTTGCTCGTAATTTGTCGGCAATTCCTTCGGCTTCAGGCAAACGTTTGGTATTAGTAACAATAACGACCATCAATTCGTGTGAGTAATAACCACGGCGAGCCATAATGTGCCGGACGACACCTTTTTTGGTATGTTCATCATAAGCAGACAAATTGTAGTCTCGCAAAATATCTCGTGTGACACGAACTGCTTCATCAACTTTTGGATCTTGGATATAAAAATTGTCGACTGGTACAAGCTTATGTGACCCTCGACGATAAAATCCGGTTGTCAGTTGACCATTAATCATTTGCACCGGAACCTGCGCCTTATTACGATAAGCCGTAGGATTGGTCATCCCAATGGTTGGTGCAACAGTAACTGGTACGTTAACCTTTTTGAATAATTGTTCAATTTGATGTTGTTTAAACTTAAGTTGCGCGTCATATTTTAAATTGGCTAATGGTGCAATCCCTGTGGTAATCGCAACTTGATCAACATCGGACATGCGATCAGGTGAGATAGTCACACGTTTGGTAACACGTCCAAATGCATAACTTTTTAAAACTTTTGTAATGATAACACGAACAATTTCACCAGGAATTGCGTCAACAACAAAAATTGGAAAATTATCAATTTTGATGACACCCATTCCTTGATAGGTGATATCAATCACTTCCGCTTCAACTTCTTGGTTCTTACTAACTGGTGCTTTTGTTGGATAAACTCGATTAGCTTTCGCCATGATAATAACTACTTTCTCGCGTCTTTTGATACGCACTTAAATAAAATTGCAACAGGAACACGTTTGCTAAATAATCAATTCTCTAATTTTTCTGCAGCTTCAACAAACTTGCGTTTGGCATCACTAACAACTGTCTCAGACATGCCTGAACGATTAGCCACAAACTCGATATGTTGCTGCAAATCAGTAAATACCATTGGTGCATCTCCACCATATTCACCATCAATATTGACCTTCATTTGTGCATTATTTAATGGCAAAATTTCAACTTTATTGGTCTTTTTGTAAATCAAATTTGGGTTGTTAATATGCTTGCCACCATTGATCATTTGGGCAACCATTTGTAGTATTTGTCCCAAATTGGACTCTTTAATAATGAGTAATGTGAACCGACCATCGTCGAGTTGTGCATCAGGTACAATTGATTCAAATCCACCGACCGAATTGGTTAATGCCAAAAAAATCATGGAAATACTACCAGAATATTCACCGTCGTCATATTGAACCGTCGCATTGACCGGCTTGATGCGAGTCAACAATTCTGCACCTTTGACCAAATAAGCAAGATAACCATACAAAGACTTCATCAATGATGGCACTGCATAAGTCACTTCACTAATGGTCCCCAATGCGGCAATATTCATGAAATATTTGGTTTTGTCATCTTTATCAATTTGACCAATATCCATTTTAATGGTCTCATTTTGTAAAATCACCTTGGCGGCTTCTAGAGGTTCGTCACGAGGTAATTTTAAAGCACGTGCATAATCATTAGTTGTTCCCGCTGGAATGACAGCCATCATAGGGCGTTGCTTCAAAGGTGACAATCCATTAACAACCTCGTTAATCGTGCCGTCACCACCAGCTGCAACAATTAAATCAAAACCTTCTTCGGCAGCCCGCTTAGCTTCTTTAGCAGCACTCATTGGCTCAGGTGTTGTCGCAAAAGCAGATGTTTCGTAACCAGCCTTTTCGTAGACAGATAAAATATCAAGCATTTCACGTTTAATTGCTTCTCGACCAGAAGTTGGATTATAGATAATTCTTGCTCGTTTCATAGTTAAGCATGTTAACCGACATAGTAACGTCAGTCACATGTTTCCTTTCTGAGAAATATATGTACATGAAGCAATGCATTTGCTTCACTAAATTAACAATTGGTTTAGCGTTTGTTTAACTCTGCTAACAACAATTTGTTCAAAACACTAGGATTTGCTTGACCTTTTGACATTTTCATCAATTGACCAATCAAATAACCAGTAGCACGATCTTTTCCACCCTTAAAGTCTTCAATTGATTGTGGATTATTATCCAACACTTCAGTAATCCACGCTAGCAATACATCGGGGTCGCTCAGCTGCACGAGGCCATGTGCTTTTGCGAACGTTTCAGGTTCTTCCCCTGTCATGATTGCTTCAAAAACTTGTTTAGCTTGTTTGGTTGAAATTGTACCATCTTCAATCAATTTCACCATGCCTGCCAAATGTTCAGGTGTCAGCTCTGTATCTTGCAATTCTACTTGGTGTTTGTTCATATACGCATTGACATCACCAATCAAATAATTTGCTGCACGCTTAGGATCGGCACCGGCAGCAATTGTATCATCGTAAAAATTAGCCATTGCGAGTGTCTGTGTCAATACTTCAGCATCATATGGTTCGATACCAAGGTCGTTAACGTAATGATTACGACGATCCCCAGCTGATTTAGGTAGACTCGCTGCAACTTCATCAATCCATGTTTGATCGATAACAACTGGTGACAAATCAGGTTCTGGAAAATAACGGTAATCATCAGCGCCTTCTTTGACACGCATTAAAATCGTTGACTTCGTGGGTTCATCATATCGTCGTGTTTCTTGACGAATTTCACCACCAGCGCGAAGTACTTCAGCTTGACGTTTTTCTTCAAATATCAACGCGTTGCGAACATAGTTAAACGAGTTGATATTTTTCATTTCAACCTTGGTTCCGAAAGTATCTGATCCGTATGGTCGAATTGAGATATTGACATCAGCACGCATTTGCCCTTCTTGCATTTTGGCTTCAGACACCCCTGTGAACAAAACGGCTTGACGTAATTGTTCAAGGTAAGCATATGCCTCTTCTGGTGAGGCAATGTCCGGTTCAGACACAATTTCAATCAACGGTGTGCCTTGACGATTCAAATCGACATACGAATAACCGTCGCTACCGTGCGTGTTTTTACCAGCATCTTCTTCAACGTGCATTTCTTTAATACGAACACGTTTCACTGTACCATCTTCCAATGTCACATCCAAATAGCCATTCGTGCCAATTGGCGTTTGTGATTGTGTTGTCTGATAGGCCTTAGGATTATCAGGGTAAAAATAGTTCTTACGGTCCCAACGAATAAAGGGTGAAACAGTTGCGTGCAAAGCCAATGCCACGCGCATTCCATATTCAAGTGCGCCTTTATTGGCGACCGGTAAAACGCCGGGATAACCAAAATCAATCACATTTGTATTTTCGTTAGGCTCGTCGCCATAATGCACCGGCGAAGGTGACAACAGCTTAGAGTTTGTTTGCATTTCAACGTGGACTTCAAGTCCAATTGTTGTTTCAAAATTTCCAGTTCCCATTTGTGTGCCCCTCCTTTTTAATACTTTTTTGCAATGTCTGGATGCTGATCAAACAAGTGGCTTGCTTGCTCGTAAGCATATCCTGTTTGGTAAACAGTCTCTTCGTCAAACGGCTTACCAATGATTTGCAAACCAACTGGGAGTCCATCAACAAAACCTGCATTGACTGATAACCCTGGCAATCCAGCTAAATTAACCGGAATTGTTAACACATCTGCCAAATACATAGCTGTTGGATCATCGACTTCTTCACCCAATCCATAGGCAACAGTTGGCGCAGTTGGTCCAACGATAACATCATACTTTTCAAAGACTTTGTTAAAATCTTCAATTAATAACGTTCTAATCTTGGCAGCTTTTTTGAAGAAGGCGTCATAAGCACCAGCTGACAGAGAGAAAGTTCCTAACATGATACGGCGCTTCACCTCGTCCCCAAATCCTTCTGAACGTGTTTTAACATATAAATCTTCCAAATTTTTGACATCATCAGCTCGGAAACCATAACGTACACCATCATAGCGCTGTAAGTTAGACGAAGCTTCTGAAGACATAATAATATAATAGGCTGCAACACCATATTTTGTGTGTGGCAGGCTGACTTCATCCACCGTAGCACCTAAAGCTTCCAATTGAGCGATGGCAGCTTTAACCTGCTTTGCCACTTTAGGATCAATACCTTCTCCAAAATATTCTTTTGGTACAGCAATTTTCAAGCCCTTAACATCACCCGTTAATTTCGCCGAAAAGTCAGGTACTTCACGTTGAGATGCTGTTGAATCGTGCGCATCAAAACCAGCAATTGCACTCAAAACAGTAGCATTGTCCTTAACCGTTCGTGTGAAAGGACCAATTTGGTCCAACGATGATGCCATTGCAAACAATCCCCAACGTGATACACGACCATAAGTTGGTTTCATGCCAACAATACCATTAAAGGCAGCTGGCTGGCGAATTGAACCACCAGTGTCAGAGCCTAAAGCAAATGGTACTTGTCCACCCGCAACAGCAGATGCAGAACCACCTGATGAACCACCAGGCACCTTACTGTGGTCCCATGCGTTCGTCGTTTTTTTGTAATAAGAAGTTTCCGTTGAGCCACCCATCGCAAACTCATCCATATTAGTTTTACCAACTGAAACCGCACCACTATTGGATAACTTTTCAACCACTGTGGCATTATAGATTGGTTTAAAGCCTTCTAAAATATGTGAAGCCCCCGTTGTTTGAATGCCTTTTGTAGCTAAGTTATCTTTTAACCCAACTGGAATGCCCGTCAACACATTGTCAAAATTACCTTTTTCGTCAATTAATTTTGCTTGTGCTAACGCCTCATCAGGGTTAGTTGAAATAAACGCTTGTAATTGTTCGTCCGTGTTGGCAATATTGTCAATCGTGGCTTCAGTCAGTTCCGTTGCCGTGATTTCTCTATTAACCAACTGATTATGCAATGATGCTAAATCATGCTCAAAATAATTAAATGTCATATTTACTCACCCTCGCCATCTAGAATTGCTGGAACTTTAATTAATCCAGCTGCTGCCAAAGGCGCATTATCCAATAGTTCTTGCTTTTGTCCCCAATTATCTGCGACATCATCTCGCAAATGATTGACTGTCTCGGTTACAGAATAAGTTGGATCGACATTATCCGTACCAACTTCGCTCAAGGTATCAAAAATATTTAAAATGTCACTCAATTGTGTTGTAAATTGATCTAGTTCTGCGTCGTTAAACGCTAATTTTGCTAGACCGGCAACATGAGCAACTTCGTCACGTGTTATTGTTGTTTCAGCCATGTGTGAGATAGTTCCTTCCAAATTTATATACTGTATTATTTTACCATACTCTATCAGGTCATTGCCCTTGCATTTCAAGACATTTCATGTATAATTGAATACGTTGTATAAACAACACGACCAAATACTTTGTTTGACGTCTCACCGTCGTTTTACACAGTTTTTGGTGACATTTTAGAAAGGTGGATATGATTATGGCCCTTACACAAGAACGTAAGAACGAAATCATTAAGGAATATGCCCGCCACGAAGGCGATACAGGTTCAGCAGAAGTACAAATCGCAGTTTTGACTGCTGATATTAACGAGTTGAACGTACACATGGCAGCTCACAAACATGATTTCCACTCACAACGTGGTTTGATGAAGAAAATTGGTAGTCGTCGTAACTTATTACGTTACCTCCGCAATACTGATATTCAACGTTATCGTGAATTAATCCAACGCTTAGGCTTGCGTCGTTAATCTTCGGATTACTTGAAAGCCTCGTATCAAATTTAAGGAGAAAAGACATATGCCTGTTATTGAATCAGCAATTCAACGTGTTCGTCTTACGAAAAAGCAACATGATCGTAACGAACCCCAAATCAGTGCTTACCGTACAGCTGTTAAAAAGTTTGAAAAAGCTTCAGTTGCCGGAGCAGATAATTTGGCAGAACTATATAAGGCTGCTTCTTCAGCAATTGATCACGCCTACTCAAAAGGTTTGATTAAGAAGAACAAGGCTTCACGTGAAAAGTCACGTCTAGCTAAGTACGTTAAGTAATTAACAACCAGTCAAAAAAGACATGACATTATTCAATGTCATGTCTTTTTTACTTTGTTTAACGTGCATCCCCACGCTTTTTATTGGCTTTGCGTGTTGCACGCATTTCTTGACGCTGTGCAATACGCCGATCCATTTGATCTTGACGCTTGATTGCATTTTTAATACGTCTTTTATAACCAGGCTTAACTATTTTTTTCTTTTTCTTAACCATGCCAACCATAGTTGGATCTAATTTCTTTGTGGTTGCAACACGTTGCGTACGGGCACGACGGTCTTTCACGTCAACAATTTCATTGTCTTTAATTTGTTTTGCTTTAAAGTCGATGCCAAGTGACTCCAACTCCGCTACTTCATCTTCTTCATCTGGACCATATAATGTGATTGCCAAACCAGGCAATCCATTTCGACCAGTACGACCAACGCGATGGACGAAAAATTCTAGTTCATCTGGAATATCATCATTAATGACATGCGACACACCTTCGATATCAATGCCACGAGCTGCCAAATCAGTAGCTACAACATACTGATACTCTAAATTTTGAATGGCTTTCATTACACGGCGACGTTCACGTGGTTCGATATCACCATGAATTTCAGCTATTTTCAAACCGTGTCCACGCAAATAACTTGCAATTTCCTTTGCGCGCTCTTTCGTGTTTGCAAACACTAATGCCAAATATGGATTACCTACCGTGAGAACTTGCAACAATACATCATTTTTATCTTTTGATTTTGTCGCTAATAACCAATTATCTATTGTATCAGCAATTACTGTCGAAACCGGGATAGCTTCAAAATGTGGATTGTCGAGATACTTTTTTAAAAATGGTTTTAGTTTTTCTGGCATTGTCGCACTAAAAACGAGTGTTTGCAATGATTCTGGCATTGCACCCGCAATATAATCAACCTCACTCAAAAAACCCATATCAAGCGTCATGTCTGCTTCATCAACAACTAAAGTATGAACCGCGTGTAACTTTAATGCACCTGATTCAACCAAATCTTTAATACGACCGGGTGTCCCAATCACAATTTGTGGCTGTTGATGTTCTAAATGCTTAATTTGCCGTTGTTTATCAGTACCGCCCACAAATTCAGAAATGGTAATATCCGGATCAAACTGTTCAGCAAATGTTTTTGTTGCTTGTGTAATTTGAGCTGCTAATTCACGCGAAGGTGTCGTAATCACAGCTTGAACATATTTTTGTTTCTGTTCCAATGCGTTGAGAATTGGAATCAAAAATGTATGTGTTTTACCAGAACCTGTTTGTGATTGTCCAACAACATCACGTCCTTGCAACACGTCAGGTATTAACTTTGCCTGAACTGGCGTTGGTTCGTAAAACCCAATCGCACTTAATGCTGTAATAATTTCGGGTTTTAAATTAAATTGTCCAAATTGGTTTGCTTTTTCAGCCATCAATCTTCCTTTTCTACACCATATTTTTCTATAAGCGCATTATCTAAAATTTTCACTAATCGCGTAATATCATTTTTATCCTGAGCCCATGCACCAGAGGCCATTGGATGTCCACCACCATCAAATTGATTAGCGATTTGATTAATTACAATCGTTTTTGATCTTAAACGTACTCGGAAATTGCCTTCATCTTGTTCCTCAAAAATTGCCCAAGCCTTCACGCGGTCAATTTTTGAAGGTAGTGGTACGACAAAAGCTGTCCCTGACTCTTGCAAATTAAATTTTTTAACCAATTCTTTAGTCATGACAATATAAGCAAAACCTGAAGGCAAAATGGTCAAATTTTGTAATAAATAACCAGACAACTTTGCAGCATTTTCGGAAATCGTCTCCATGTGATGATGAACAGTCTCATAGTCAAAATGATATTTAAATAACTCGGATACAACGCGGAACGTTTCAGAATCCATGCCGTACATAAAGCGACCAGTATCACCAACAATGCCAATATATAATAATCTGGCCGCTTCTTTTGTCATTACAAGTCCTTGGTCCTTTAGCAACTCGTAGAACTCATAAATCATCGTGCTTGTAGCAGAATGACCTTCCTTAACCCATTGCCAATCACCATACTGATCATCATTTGGATGATGATCAATTTTGATAATTTCCAAACCATTGGGCCAACGTTGATCATCAACACGCGGCGCATTTGCTGTATCCGTAACAATCACCAAAGCTTTATTATAAGCGGCATCAGGAATTGTATCCATAAAAGGCTCAGTTTCACTCATCCAAGCCAATCCTGGCACAGATTTTCCAACAGCATATATCTTTTTTTCAGGAAAACTGGCTTGTAATATAGCTTTCAGGCCTAATTGTGAACCAAAGGCATCGGGATCTGGTCGTTGATGCCGATGAATAATAATGGTTTCGTAACGTTTAATTTGTTCTAATATTTGCTCTTCAATACTTGCCATGTCTATTCTTTCTCAAATACTATTTCCTACAATTGTATCATTAAAATAGCGACATTTCCTCAAAAGTCGCAGATTGTAAATTACTCATTGAAACCCCCAGCAATCGAACTGAAAAGTCGGGACCAATATTGTCATCAAACATTGTTTGTGCAGCCATGACAAGTGTTGCTTCATTCAGTGTCCAAGGATCATCTTGCGTAATGGCACGTGTTATCGTGTTAAACTGCTCATCTCTAATTTTGATATTCAAAGTACGGCCAACAATTTTTTGACGATTCATGCTCATAACTAAGCTATTTACTAACTTTTTAAATTCAATTTGAACGGCATTAGTTTCACGCAAGGCACGGTCAAAAGTTTCTTCTTTACCAACCGATTGTCGCTGTCTTTGCCATTCAACTGCACCAAAATGCACGCCGCGTGCCTGCCAATATAAATGTTCGCCCATTTTACCAAATTCAGTTTTGAGTTCTTCGCGTGACATCTGACGTAACTCCAAACCATTTGTAATGCCTAATTTGTCGAACTTCTCTTTCGTTTTTTTACCAACGCCACGGAAAGCACTTATGGATAAACAGTCTAAAAATTGCAATTGATTTTCATGATTAATTACGGTGACACCATTAGGTTTATTGTATTCTGACCCTAATTTGGCTAATAACTTATTATGAGAAACCCCAATAGAACTTGTTAAATGTGTTTCTTTTAATATCTGGTGCCTTATTTCAGCAGCCAAAGTTGCACCGCTTAAAACATTTGACGTTACATCCAAATAAGCTTCATCAAATGCAACAGGTTCAACCTTATTGGTAAAACGCCGAAAGATATCATGGATTTGTGCGGAAACGACTTTATATTTTGTAAAATTTGGTGAGAGGAATATACCATTGGGTGCTAAACGCTTGGCTTCAAAAGCACTCATTGCAGAGTGAATTCCCAATTGACGTGCAGCATAGTTTGCAGTAGCAACAACACCATGCCCGTTATTTTGAGTCGGATCTCTTGCAATGATTAAGGGTTTGAAACGCAATTCTGGCTGATCTCTCATTTCAATTTGTGCATAGAACGCATCCAAATCAACATGCAATATTTTGCGTTTATCAATTGTTGTCAAGAACTCTACCATGACTATATTTTATCATGGGAACACTTGTTCTTGCAGCTTATTTAGTACAATCTTTATGCTTAGTTCAACACAAAACGTTCAAACAAAATTTCTGGGTCTTGTTGTGTCGATTTCAAGAGTCTTTCCATATTTAGCATACCTAAATAACCCGAGCGTATATTTGTTAATTGGTGATTTTTTAAGATTTGCTTTGCTAATTTAACACGGTAAGGGTGTACTTTGAGTTGTGAGGCAATCGTTGCCTCATTGCCAGACAAACCAGCGACCTGCAATAATAATCGAAATTGACCAATTAATACAGCGTTGATACGTAAAGGTATTTCATTATTTTGTAACAGCTCCCGATATATTGTAACCGCTGCTTTTTGTTGATTTTTTATGACTGCCTCGACTAATGTAAAAGCCGTTGCAGTTAACGTATTTGGCACAAGACTGCTAACCGCCTGTAAATCTATTTTTTTAGTCTTATTGGCATACGCTATTAGCTTAGGTAATTCATTTTGCATATCAGAATAATGGGCATTGGTTCGCATGACAAGTTCATTAAGTGCATCTGGCATAATTTGATAATCACGCTGAGTTAATTCAGCCACGACTGCTTGTTTTGATTGCCGCTCATCTAGGACAGGTAATTCAACCAATTCAGACGTTTTCAGTAATGATTTTGTTATTTTTTTTCGTTTATCCAACTTAATGTTATTTGCAAAAAAAACAACAATGTTCTCCGACAAAGGCTTCTCAAGGAGTTGCAATAATAGGTCACTGTCATGATCAGATATTTTTCCTGTTGCTGTTAAAAACAATAGTTTACTCACAATAATAACACGACGTTCACCAAAAAAAGGCGCCGACATCGCGTCATTGATAACCATATCGAGTGGTTGATCAGATAAATCAAATTGTGAATAACTCATATCGCGATCTTCAGGTGCTACCAATTGTTTAAAAGCAAAAGCCGTCCTGCGTAACAGAATTTCTTCTTCTCCTGTGACAACATAGAAATTTGCCATAGCGTTATTGTCAATTTGTTGTTGCAGCTGCTTAAAATTCATGCGGTAATTTCACCTTAAAATATCCTTTTTCACCTTTATAAATATACTTAATCATACCATGTATTTGGGTATTAAAAACTGACATTTGGTTTTTTTGCAATGTATCTAACGTTTCCTGATGTGGGTGATGATAACGATTATTTCTACCAGCAGAAATAATGCCAATGCTTGGTTGCCATTTGGAAAGTGTTATTGGATCGGTCGCTGTTTTGGAACCATGATGTCCTAGTTTTATCAAATCAACCTTCATTTCAGGATGTCTTTCTGCAAGTAATCGCTCACCTGCCCTGTCCAAATCCCCCGCAGTTAGAACGCTCATACCACCTAAAACGCCGTATAGTGCAACTGAATCTTCATTAGCAGCTTGTCCTGCTGTTAGAGGATGATATATTTTCAACGGTAAATCATTAACTTGATTCTTTTCAGTGACCTCAATCACCTTTGCTTTTTTTAGATATGGCAAAATTTGGGTTTTAAAACTTTGCTGCGATTGCATACCTGCGGGCATCAAAACTTTTTTGACATGCATGAGACGTAAAATGTCTTTAGCATCGCCAATGTGGTCTTGATCGTGATGTGTTAATACTAAATGATCAATCGTATTAATTCCTAAGCTATGCAGATAATTAACAATAACAGTTTCTCCTTTTGTTCTTTCATATTGCTTGATTTGCCAGGATTGTTTCGAACCAAATATCACCTGACCCCCAGTATCAATAATCGTCACCGTATGGTTAAATGGTGTTCGAATTAAAGCTGCGTCACCTTGACCGATATCAAACGTCGTAAATTCACCCGTGAATGGTCTCCTGATGCTAACAATCGTCAATATTAATAATAGCAGCCACAATATTCGCACATGCGAAACAATTATTTTCTCTCGACAAAACATGCAAAAGCCTAACACAACTAATAATGTTGCGATCCATTCTGGCATTTTTCCAATGACAATATTACCAGGTAAAATTGCCAGCCAATCAATCAACATTGCAAAAAAATGAATTATTGCATTGGCACTATCTACAATTATTGAGAAACTCTGTCCAAAATATCCTAACATGACTAATGGTACAATAATGGTTCCAAAAACAGGAATAGCCAAAATGTTAACAACTGTTTGCAATATATGCCAAGTAAATTGTTGCTGAATAATCAAAGGAAAACTAACGATGCTCATCAAAAGATTAGTTTGCCAAAAAGATAATTTTTTTGCAAAAGCTAAACAAAAAGTGAGCAAAAACGAAAGTTGTCCGCCCAAAGTTAATAATATTTGCGGTGAAAAAATCAAACTAATTAATAAACTAATCGCCCAAATATCATACGATTTAAATTTACTATAATGAATTTTTTGCCATAATATTAGTTCACCAGCAACAATGGCGCGTATCAAAACAGATGGCTCGCCAGCAAAAATAAAATAAATAATTAAAATGCCCGACAAGGAAACAATCGTAACTTCTTGTGGAATCCATAACCGCTTTGCTAAACCTATGATCATCATAATTAAAAATGATACATGAAACCCAGAAACACTAAACAGATGAATTAATCCCAATGTCTGTACACCAGGGTTATCATCATATAATGCTTGTGGAGTCACGCCTAAAATCAATGCCTGTGAATATTCACGAAGTGGCTTGGGCAACAAATCAGTGTTATGTATTGCCCGACTGTGCCAAGAATGAAGCTGATATCGTATACAACTGAATATATCAGATGATACTATATTTTCAACCTGCCAAGACGTCACACTAAATTGGTGTGTGATGTTTTTTGTTGCATAGAATTGTTGCGAATCAAATTGATTAAAATTCGTTGCTGAGCGAATACGTGTAAGGTCACCTGTCGCGTTAAACTTAAAAACATTAACACGCTTGAGCCACTCGCACTTGATTTGTTGAGTAGGAAGTGTCCAATACAACTTAACGATAATACCATTATCTAAAGTAGCAATCGCACTTAAGCCATCACCGTCAATGCTAACATTATCCGGTAATATCATACCTGTTAATTGCACGTTTTTTTGGTCGACTATTGCTGCTTGCTTTTTCAAATCTGTAACATCACTGAAAAAGTAAATCATAAAAGGCAGTATCAAAATAATGCCTATCAGAAAAAAACGTACATGACGTTGCCACAATATTATAATCAAAATACCAAAAAACAATGACCAACTTGCCAAACATGGTCGATAGATAACCCCAGATAGAGCCGCCACTATCAGCGAGAATAATAATAGCTTTGCATTTTTCATTAAATCGCCAGCTGATCTTTAATAGCTTCAAAACGCTTTACACCAATACCAGAAATTGATTTAAGCTCTTCAATCGATTTAAACCCACCATGTTCCTGACGATAATCAAGAATCTGATCAGCCTTCTTTTCGCCAATTCCTTCTAAGTTTTGAAGTTCTTCTTTAGTTGCAGTGTTAAGATTAATAGCTATTTTAGTTTGACCTGAACTCAAAGCCTCAGTACCATAGTTTGTCGGCACTTGCTCTCCTTTAACAGGTACATACAAAACCTGCCCATCAGTCAATCTTTGTGCCAAATTAACCTGGTTCATATCTGCTTCTGCCCGCTGACCACCAGCCTTTAAAATAGCAGTTTGTACCCTTTCCGATGTGTCTACCTGATAAACACCTGGTTTATTAACCGCACCTTTGACATCTACCATAATAACTGCTGATGTTTGTTTGCACGTCGATTTTTCTCGACTCTCAGAGTGCAGAATTGACTGAGATGTCTGAGTGCTAGGAATGCTCTGAATTCCCTTCGCAGACTGTTCATGTCGTGGCCACAGTAAATAAACTGCTCCTATCACAATAATAAGAATGGCCGCACCTATTTGTTTAACAAGTGTGCTTTTCCCCTTAATCAAGTCGAATATATCTAACATTTTTCACCTCGTACTTTATAGTACTAAATCAAAATAAAAAAGCTTAATGAACTTGGTAAACATCCAAGAACACTAAGCTTTTAATTAGTACTGTCTGTTGTTTTGATAATTGTACCTGATTTAAGATAGTTGACAGCATCATCAAATGTTTGAACCGGAATAACTTTCAACTTTGGTGCATACTTTTTCGCTGTATCACGTGCTAACATGTAATTGGTTTTGTGCTGTTCTTCATATTTCAGCAATTCTTTAGTGGGTTTAACGTATGGTGCAAAGAAAACAATTGATCCTGCTGCCTTAGCAGCCATAATTTTCTTATCAATACCGCCAATTTCGCCAACATAACCATTAGCGTTCATTGTACCTGTACCAGAAATATTACGACCGTTCGCCAACTTATCACCTGTCAGCTGATCATAAATTTGTAACGTGAACATAAGACCACCAGATGGTCCACCGATTTGACCAGGATCAACACTCACTTTAGGTGTAGTTGTGACAGCTACGTTGTCAGTTAGGACAATGCCAATACCAGCTCGTCCGTTAGGATATTCTGGTGTCTTGGTACCTGGAAGCTTGATTGTGGTGCCTTTTGCCTGACCACTTTTATCATCACGCGTATATGAAACCGTGACGGTTGTGCCTTTTTTCTTATTAGCCAAATACTTAATAAAACCATCTGAATTTTCATAATGGTGACCATCAATTGCCGTAATCGTGTCACCAACTTTGATCGTTTTTTTGAAATGTGATGTGTCTGATACACTCAAAACATATATACCACGGTATTGCGTAGTAATTGGCTTATTTGCTTTATTGAAAGCAACTTGCTCAGCATTTGCTATCGCACTTTGCATGTAAAAATCCTGAACTTTACTGAAAGTAGCAGAAGATTCACCGCCTGTCACATCCGCTTCACTTGCATATGACAGATGCGGATTAATTTTGGTTTGTAAAAACTTAAAACCATTAGCTTGAGTCAAGAAAACCGACGTAATTCTATATTGTCCTTTGGCTGTATCTTTCTTGCCATCAATGGTCACAAAACGAGACAAATCATCTGCTTCACCTGGTGACTCTATATAACCATTCAATGGCCACACACCGGCAACAATACCAGCTAAAACTAGAACAGAAACGACGGCAACAATTATTTTATTCTTTTTGCGCATTCAGTCGCTCCTTCAAAGCTGCCACAACAACAGGTGGCACAAATTTTGCCATATTTTCGGCACCCATACTCCCAATCTCTTTGACCATTGAGCTGGATATATTTTGGTTTTCTGGCTTAGCTAACAATAGCACTGTTTCGACATCGGCTAAAGCACTATTCACACCTGCAATGTCACGCTCATACTCAAAATCTTTACCATTACGCAGACCACGAACAATATATTTAGCACCAATTTCAGCCATAAATTGTACCGTTAATCCAGACATAATAGCCACTTCAACATTGGGTAAATCTTTGACCGCCTCGGTAATCAAGGCTTTTTTTTCTGCTGGTGTGAACAATGCTGACTTACTAGTATTGTTGCCAACTCCTACGACAACTTTTTCAAATAAATAACTTGCTCTTGTAATGATGTTCAAATGTCCATTCGTTAATGGATCAAAACTACCTGGAAACAGTGCGATACTCATATCTTATCCCTCATATTGATAGATTGTCACGACGGTAATACCATAATGCTTTTGTTGAATAATTCTAAACTTTTTATCTGCTTCTGGCAAGTTGGCCGCATCATTGCTTTCAGCTAAAATAACAGCACCCGTATTAAGTAATCCCATCTCAACCATTTTTGCCATATCAGACGCAATCGTTTCTTTGGCATAAGGTGGATCCAAAAAAACTAAATCAAATTGTTTATTTTCAGTATCAAATTTTGACAGCGCTTGTTGAGCTGGCAATTTTAAGATTGTGAATTGATTTTCATGGTGTGTTTTTTTGACATTGTCAGTCATAATCTTGATAGCCTGATACTGACGGTCAACTAATGTGGCATGTGTCATCCCACGTGATACTGCTTCAATACTTAATCCACCAGTACCAGCATACAGATCTAAAACTTCCCCTTCATCTAGGTAAGGCATCAACATGCTAAACATCGCCTCTTTGACTTTATCTGTTGTGGGTCTTGTTTTATCACCACTAACCGCATCTAGTCGTGTGCCACGAAAATTACCTGAAATTACTCGCATAATTTATCAGTCACGGACTGGTTGTGCGTCATCCGTGATTCCTCCCTCATCATAATTTTCAAAGAAAATATCATCATGCATATCACCTAGTTCAGGATCAATATCTGGCCGTGGTGACGTAACAACATGCTTCACAAATTGGTATTGTTGTAACTTACTGACAACTTCAGTAACATTTTCTTCATTCAAATATAGTCCGACAAAAGACATCTTTCTCGAAACATAGGTAATTTGGCCAAACTTTTTAAGTTGTTGTGCGTGACGTACATGGCTTAAATAAACATAAACAGCACGTCGAGCTTGTATTTGAAATGTCATTGATAATCCTTTCTAGCAACCATATCATTTGGATGAATGTCGATTGCCTTTTTCTGATGGGCAGCAATATTAAGTGTGAGCCCGATAGCTGCACTAAAGGCAATATAAGACGATCCACCACCAGAAATGAAAGGAAAAACCACTCCGGTAATTGGCAAAACACCAATCACACCACCTAAATTAACGAATGCTTGTACAAATAACAGCATTGCCACACCGTAAAGAATCAAACGTTGATACTGATTTTTTTGGCGAATACCCAAGAGAATCAGTCGCGTTACCAATATCAGAATTAACATCAATACAATAACGGTAACAACAGCCCCTAATTCTTCTGTCATCACAGCCATAATAAAGTCGGTGTTTGACTCAGGTAAGTAAGGTTTAATGAGTGAATTACCCAATCCTACGCCAAATAGTCCCCCATGAGCAATAGCATAATAACCATACAAAAGTTGTCGACTTTGATCTGGGTCTGCCCAAGGATTTACGAAATTAATTAGACGCAAAATACTGTAATGCGTGCTACCAGTAAGATGAAATACTTTATTAACAAGATTAATAATTGGTTGCAACAGCGCAAATAGCGCGCTGATAGCAATGAACCAGACAACCATTATTTTCCGAGAAACACCGGACGCTAAGACCATCACAAAAACGATTGCAATCGCAATGAGCATATTACCATTATCCGGCATAAAAAATAACAAAATCAAAGATAGCACAGGTGGCCCCCATATTTTCAGCTGAGCTAACGGCTGACGTGAAATTTTCACCCCTGCTTGCCAAGCCACTCGTGTCAGAATATGGGCACAATATAAAATTAAAATCAGTTTCAGAAATTCAGCCGGTTGTAATGTCATAAAACCTAAAGGAATCCAACCGTGCGCACCATTGACTGCTGGCATGATACGAGCTACGACAAGTAACGCAATAATGCCATACATCAGTATTTTAAGCCACTGTGGTCTACGCCAATTATTAAGATTAAGATGAAATAATGTAAACGCACCAATCCAGCCAATAATAACAAAAACTAATTGCTTATAAAAATTAAGCATTGCTGAATTAGTTAAGCTCGCTGAAAAAACCATCACGACACCTAACGCACTTAAAATACCAAATGGGACAGCAATCCAATAATCTAATTGTCTTAATTTTTTAAACATCAATCGCCCATAATTGTCTTCATGTTAGTTGCATCTAGATTTTGAGCTATTGCAACAACAAACGCTTTAGCTGCTTCAAAATCTTTAATTGACCATACTGTTTGATGTGTGTGAATATATCGTGAGGCGACACCCAAGGCAACTGATGGTATACCGCTTAATTCGCTTTGTGCAGCTGCTGCATCTGTCCCACCTTTAGAAACAAAATACTGATATGGAATGTGATTGTCTTCAGCAGTAGAGAGCAAAAACTCTTTTAACCGCAGTGGCATAACAACTGTTGGATCAAACACCCGTAACAAAGTCCCTTGATCCAATACACCCTGATGTCCCAATGAACCTGCTACATCGTCAGCAGCACTAGAATCAACTGCAAAGAAAATGTCTGGCTTCATCAAATTAACGGCACCGTGGGCGCCTCGCAGGCCAACTTCTTCTTGTACATCTGCGCCCATAATTAATGTGTTTGGTGTCTGAACACTTCTTAAGTCTTCCAAGGCCTCCAAAACTGTTACCACACCAAACCGATTATCCCATGACTTTGACATCACTCGTTTATGATTCGCAGCCATAACTGTCTCAACACGTGGTACGATAAAATCACCTGGGCGGACACCAAACGCTAATGCTTCATTGTCGTCAACAAACCCAGCATCGAATAAAATATCATCAACCGTTGGTAATTGTGGACCATTGGCACTGCCACGCAATAAATGTGGCGATACTGAACTAGAAACAACCGGATATTGTCCCTTGACAGTAAACAGCGTAAAACGTTGAGAACTAATCACTGCTGGATTCCAGCCACCAACTGCAGCAACTTTTAGAGCACCAGATGGCAGGATTTCAGTTACAATGAATCCGACTTCATCTAAATGAGCCGCAAACATAACTCGTGGTCCTTCACCTTTTTTAACACCGTATATGCCGCCCAATCCTTCTTGCGCTATTTCGTCAACCAATGTTGCCAATTCTGCTCGAAACGCTTTTCTAATTGCGTGTTCTTGCCCAGACGTGCCTTGTAATTCTGTATACTTTTTAATTCGTTCCCATGTTGCTGTTTTCATTTGAGATAATGCCTTTCACTAAAATTCGTTTCATATTCATATAATATTGGCTCACCATTACCAATTTCTAAGCCATCAATATCGTCGTCACTAATGTGCTCAATATATTTAATCAGCGCTCGTAAAGTACTACCATGCGCTACCATCAAAACATTTTCACCATTTTTAAGTTGTGGCAATATTTCGGAAGTCCAGTAAGGAATTAAGCGGTCACTAGCCATTTTCAAACTTTCACCGCGAGGTTCGATATTTATTGGATAACGGCGATTCGGACTAACTTTTTCTAATAGTGGCGGAACAGCCGTATAGCTTCGCCGCCATAGAGCAACCTGATTAACACCGTACTTTTCACGCGCAGCGTCTTTGTTAAGTCCACGTAAGGCACCATAATGGCGTTCATTCAAACGCCAAGTTTTGTTAATCGGTACCCACGCCTGCTGCATTTCATCCATGATGATATAAGCTGTAATAATTGCTCGCTGTAAATAAGAAGTATAGACACTATCAAATGTCAAATCATAACGAGACAGAACATGCCCCACTTGATGTGCCTGACGTTTTCCTTTTTCAGTTAGTGGTACATCCGTCCAACCGGTAAATTCATTATCACGATTAGCCGTTGATTCTCCGTGGCGTACCAGCACTAATTTAGCTACCATCCTGAACTCCTTTTTATGCGCTTTCTATATTATAACGTTTTTAAGTTGACGTCGCTACACAGCTATCCATATTACCAAGCTCAACCTTTGATATTATATCTATTTTTAATGTAAAATAAACACTGTTAAAAATTAAAAAACAACGTGCAAAATGCTAGCTAATAAACAATGATTCCGTTAGAATAGATATTCAGAACATATATCAATTTTTTGGAGTGATTTAGAATGAGAGATCTAACACAGGGCTCACCAGCTAAACAAATTTTATTTTTTACAATTCCTTTGGTTATTGGAAATCTGTTTCAACAACTCTATAATTTTTCTGACACACTAATTGTTGGTCAAACACTTGGTGTTAAAGCCTTAGCCGCCGTTGGTGCCACTGGCTCAATCATGTTTTTAATATTAGGATTCGTACAAGGATTCACAGCTGGTTTATCAATTATTACAGCACAACGCTATGGGGCTCGTGATATTGCTGGCGTTCGAAAAAGCATGGCATCAACTTTACTAGTTTCAGGTATTACAACTGTGGTAGTGACTATTACTAGTTTGGTGATTGTTTATCCCTTACTCAAGTTAATGCAAACGCCTGCAGAAATTTTGAACCAAGCTTTTGTTTTTGTTGCTATTATTTTGGCAGGTATTTTTGCCACAATGGGCTATAACGTTACTGCCAACGCATTGCGCGCTGTCGGCGACTCGCGTTCCCCTCTCATCTATCTAATTATTGGCATGGTTGCTAACATTATTTTAGAATTGTGGTTTATTTTGGGGCTTAAATTAGGTGTCGGTGGCGCAGCACTAGCTACCGTTTTAGCACAATTAATTTCTACGGTATTTAGCTTTTGGCATATCTATAAGTACTCACCACTACTACAAGTTACACGCTCTGATCTCAAGTGGGACAGTAAAGATATTCGTATTCATCTTCATGCAGGATTGCCCATGGGCTTTCAAAGTTCCATCATTGCAATTGGCGCGCTCGTACTACAAGGTGCTCTCAATACTTTGGGAACAGATGCTGTTGCCGCAACAACTGCCGCACAGCGCATTGATCAAGTAGCCACGCTGCCGCTCATGTCTTTTGGTATTACAATGGCAACTTTTGCAGCTCAAAATTACGGCGCTAGACAGTTTGACCGTATTTTAATTGGTGTTAAACAAGCTTTAGTCATGAGTATGGGATTTGGTCTGTTCATGGGTATCATTGAAATTCTATTTGGTGATCTCGCAGTAATGTTGTTTGTTGGTTCAGGGCAACATGAAGTTTTGAACTTAGCGCAACAATATTTCTGGGCAAATGGTGCCTTTTATTACATCCTCTCGGCTTTATTTATTATCCGCTATGTATTGCAAGGCCTGAACGATGCAAAAACTCCCACCTACGCTGGTATTGCAGAATTAATTATGCGCACCGTAGCCGCCGTTGTTCTAGTAGGACCATTTGGCTTCTTTGGTGCTAGTCTCGCAAACGTTTTGGCTTGGGTGGGTTCACTGGTCGTTATGATTCCAGCCTATCGCAAAATCGTTAAAAATTTAAAGCAACAAACAAAAATCATCATTTCCGAACAATAAATTGACAACATTCGTTTTAAAAGCGCTTTCATTTGTTTTCTATTTAGAATGTTGCGATTTTTTTATTATTTCATGGTCTTTTACACTTTAATTGTGCGCTAATGACTGCTAGAATAAGACAGTACGTTTTACGTAACTAATTATTTGGGAGGCAATCATGTCAACGATTGCACATTATTTCAAGTTTGATGAACTCAATACGAATTTCCGTACTGAATTCATCGCAGGTCTCACTACTTTTGCGTCCATGGCCTATATTTTATTCGTCAACCCCACTGTTTTGGGGGCTGCAGGTATGGATAAAGGCGCAGTTTTCACAGCTACTGCTATTGCGTCAGCCGTGGCAACTATTTTCATGGGTGTTGTTGCACTTTATACAATTGCAATAGCACCCGGGTTAGGTGTCAATGCCTTCTTTGCTTATTCAGTTGTAATTGGTATGGGCATTAAATGGCAAACTGCAATGGCAGGTGTCTTTGTTGCAGCAATCATCTTTGTTATTTTGACATTATTCAAGATTCGCGAGAAAATTATTAATATTATTCCCAAAAACCTAAAATTAGCCATTGCCTCTGGTATTGGACTGTTCATTGCCTTTATTGGTTTACATGATGCTGGATTAATCGTTGCCAATAAAGATACTATGGTTGCTTTAGGCCATTTGACCGCACCTACATCATTGCTATCAATTTTTGGCATCATTGTTACTTTTGTCTTAATGAGTCGCAAAACACCTGCGGCAATTTTCTTTGGTATGATTATAACTTCAATTGCAGGTATTTTAACTGGCTTAATCAAATTACCATCAGCTATTATCTCACCAGCACCATCTTTGGCACCAACTTTTGGTGAAGGTGTCATGCATATTGGTGATATCAATTCAATTCAGTTAATTACTGTCGTCATCACTTTTCTACTCGTGACATTTTTCGACACAGCCGGCACAATGATTGGTTTAGCAACGCAAGCCGGCTTTATGGAAAATAACAAAATGCCTCGCGTTGGTCGTGCTTTAATGGCGGATGCCGTTGGTATGACGGTGGGTGCAGTCATTGGGACCTCACCTACCTCAGCATATGTTGAATCGTCTGCCGGAATTGCCGTAGGCGGTCGATCAGGTTTAACATCTGTATTTACAGGCATATTTTTCTTGTTTGCATTGCTATTTTCGCCATTGCTTTCTGTGGTCACTTCACAAGTCACTGCGCCAGCCTTGGTTGTTGTCGGTGTGTTAATGGCTGAAAATTTGAGAGAAATTGATTGGGAAGACTTAGCGATTGCTGCACCAGCATTTCTGATTGTCATTGGTATGCCACTGACTTACTCGATTTCAGATGGTATTGCACTAGGATTTATCTTATACCCTATTACAATGATCGCAACTGGTCGTGCTAAGAAAGTTCACCCACTAATGTACATTTTAGCAGTCATTTTCATTGCTTTCCTACTTATTATTGCTAGTTAACAACGATTTAAAAGACCACCCTGTTAGATGAATAGATCTAACAGGGTGGTCTTTTTTCATATTTTATTTTCAATTCATGTGACAGCTACCAAAATTAATTTGAGATTTTCTCTCGTAAGTCGCGCGCATTAGCCAAGGCAGTATCAGTCACGTTATCTCCCGATAGCATCATTGCGATGGCATGTATACGTCCCTCTTCATCGAGCGGTGTCACCTGTGTAATCGTGCGATTTTGTTCTGTTGTTTTTGCAATCAAAAAATGGTGAGTTGCAGCCGCTGCTACCTGTGGCAAATGGGTAATTGCTAACACTTGTGAACCTTGAGCAATTGTTTGCATTTTCTTGGCAATGGCTTGTGCAACACGACCAGAAACACCGGTATCAGCTTCGTCAAATACAATCGAAACAATTCGCTGTTGTTTTGTAAATGTTGTTTTCAACGCTAGCATTAACCGCGCAGCTTCACCACCAGATGCAATTTTGACCAGTGGTGCCATGCCTTCGCCTTTATTGGTTTGAACATAAAAAGCAACCTTGTCACTCCCAGAGGCAATAAAACCTTCAATCGGCTCAAAATGAACCGCAAATTCTGCCCCATTCATTAATAAATCTTGTAACTGTTGGTTGACATCATGCTCTAATCGACGGGCTGTTTGCTGACGAACTTCGTGAAGCTTTATTGCCTTCTGTCTTAAGACCTGGCGCAAATCATTTTGTTTAATCTGCAATTGTTCCACATTGTAACCGTCATCGTTCACAACACTTAGTTCTTGTTCAATTTTATCTTGAAATGCTAACACATCACTGACAGTAGCACCATATTTACGCTCAAGTGTGTGAATGAGTTGCAAACGATCATCTATCCGAATTAATTCAGACTCATCATAAGTTAAATCATTAAATTGTTCTGTCACATCTCGTGCAACTTCTTGTGCAGTATAATAAGCATCTGAAATAGTTTCAGATAGCTCTGCATAGACAGCATCATATGCCGAAATAGCCTGTAACTGTTGCATTGCTTCCGCCAATAAATCAACTGCACCACCTTGTTCGTCATTAAGTGCAGTTTGAACATTTTGTAAATGATCGGCTATTTTTTTGAAATTGTTCAATTTACCTCGTGAATCAAGTAATTGATTTTCTTCATCAGGTTGTAGATTTGCTTCATGGAGTTCATCTTGTTGAAATTTTAATAAATCGAGTCGTTGTGTAATTTCACGCTGTGATGATTGTATTTTTCGAATACGCGTCGTAATTGTTCTGAACTCCTGAAAAGTGTGGCCATAATCTGATCGTACTTGAGACAATTTTTCGCCGCCAAATGCATCCAATAATGGCAAATGTTCATCTTGATTGAGCAACTGTTGTGTATCATTTTGACCTTGGATATCAACTAAAAAGCTACCAATCATTGCCAATGTTTTTAAGTTGACAAGAACACTGTTAACGCGAATCGTGCTACGACCATTTTGCGTTAATTCTCGATAAATAATTAATTCATTATCATCAAAATCAATGCCCGCTTCAGTCAATAGTTTGTATAGCTGTTCGTTATTTGGCAAGCTAAATACAGCTTGTAAGGTGGCTTTTTTACTTCCATGTCTCACCATCTCAGAGCTTGCTCGGCCACCGGTTAGCATTGACAGCGCATCAATAATAATTGATTTTCCGGCGCCTGTTTCGCCGGTCAAAACACTCATACCAGTCTCAAACTGTAATTCAATTTTTTCTATAATGGCAAAATTTTCAATAATAAGATCTTCTAGCATAAGTTAATTTGTATCGATGATACATTTCCTTTCTACTATTTTTCTAATAATTTTTGAACCATGCTGGTAACTTGGATTGATGGCACCCCGTCCTTTAATAATACGAGGACAGAACCATCATCGCTTAAAGTTCCAAATATTTCTGGAAACTGAACCTGTTCAAATAAATTGGCTACCAACTGGCCATTTCCGGGTTGTACTTTTATCATGACCATGCCACGCTGCGCACTTTGGCTTAAAAAAGCTTGTTGTAGTATACGACGTAATCGTTGCAAATGAGGACGATCATCTTGTTTCGGCAAGTGATATAAAAAACCACCATGTGAATTTGGCACCTTAATCAACCCTAATTCATTAATATCACGCGAAATAGTCGCTTGTGTGACCATTTCTCCTAACGTTTCAAAGTGAGCAACAATATCCTCTTGACGACCGATAGCATGTTCTTGAATGAGTTGAACCAATGCTTTTTGGCGAGCTTTTTTATTCATTGGCATCTCCTGTGTGATTTAGCTGTTGGTAGGTTGATGTCAACAGTTGATCAACATCAATATCATCAGCTATCTTTGGGTCTTCTACGCGTTGTAATACAGCTAAAAACTCGATATTTCCCTGACCACCCTTAATTGGTGAAAAAGTCAATTGTTCAACTGCAAATCCTTCACGCACCATCATGTTAATTGTCTGATTTAACACTTCGCGATGAACTGCTGGGTCCTTGATAATACCATTTTTGCCCACGTGCTCACGGCCAGCCTCAAATTGCGGTTTAATGAGTGCGACAACATGACCGTTCTTCGCAATAATGTCAGCAAGAGGTGGTAAAATGAGTCCCAACGAAATAAAGGAAACGTCAATTGTAGCAAAAGTTGGTTGCCCAAATGTAAAATCAGTTAGTTTGGCATAACGAAAGTTGGTATTCTCCATTACTTTAACACGCGCATCACGACGTAATTTCCACACCAACTGATTTGTACCAACGTCCAAAGCATAAACTAATTTAGCGCCATTTTGCAACGCAACATCCGTGAAACCACCAGTTGATGAACCGATATCCAATACAATCTTATCTTTTACAGATAATTCATAGGTGTTCAAAGCTTTTTCTAATTTTAGACCACCTCGGGATACATACTTGAGTTTCTCACCCTTAAAATGTAATTCAGTTGTCACTGGTATTTTTTGTCCAGCTTTATCTAAACGTTCTTCATTTTCGCCAAGAATTTCGCCAGCCATAACAGCACGCTTTGCCTGTTCGCGCGACTCAAAGAGGCCTTGTTGGACTAATAATACATCGACACGTTCTTTATCAACACTCATGATTTATCTCCAATAAAAGTGATTAATTCTGATAACAACTCTGGGTGAAAACGATGATTCTCCCGTGCAATGTCATTCAAAATCGTCTGGGCATCATTCAGATAATTATCGCGTATTCTCTCAGCTGCGTTAACACCTACTAGATGTGGTAACGCATTGACTGATTCAGTTGTATCTTGCTGAAAATCATCCAGATCATCCTGAATTTGAAAGGCCAATCCAAGCTTTTCTCCAAAGTCAGCTATTTTCGTTACTAAGTCAGGATTAAAAGTCTCATCATTTGCGCTACCTTTAACCAAAAGCGCGCCTGCTTGCGCAGCGTAACGCAATAAAGCCGCGGTTTTAGGTTGATAAATTAATGATAATAGACTTTCTTGGTCAAAATCACTCTCAGCACCATCATGATTTTGCATATCATGTATTTGGCCAAGCACCATACCATCTGCCCCTGCCGCTTCCGATAAATACTGCGTAATTGACACAATTGACGCCATCGTGGGTGCGCCAGACACTGTCAACGCCCGCGGAATGACGCTGAATGCACCTGTTAACAAAGCATCCCCTACCAAAATAGCATTTGCCTCGCCATACAAGGCATGCACACTAGGTTTACCTCGTCTTATCAAATCATTATCCATTGCCGGTAGATCATCATGCACTAATGAATATGAGTGAACCCATTCCACTGCCGTCGCAATTTTGAGTTGGCTAGGTGTTATCAATTGTTCAAAGCTATCTATAACAATCAAGGTTATTAATGGTCTCAAACGTTTGCCACCATTCAACACAGCATATTTCATCATCGCAACTAAATCATCATCTGAGCTAGCTTGAGATAAGTCATTTTCCAGTTGCGCATTAATTTTTGGCAACCATTCATTTTGAAATCCCTTTAAATTAGTCATTTGTTAATTCCAAATCCGATAATTCCCCATTATCATCCATTACTTTAGCTAATGTTTCTTCAGCATTTTTTAGCGTTTTTTGCAAATCTTTAACCAAACCAACACCAGTTTGAAAATCAACCAAGGCAGTTTCTAATGGTCGATCACCTTTTTCTAGTTGACTTACGATTGTTTCTAATTGTTGTAATTTTTCTTCAAATGTCAATTGTTCACTCATGTTTTACTCCTGTTATATTTGCAACTACACTACCGTCAGCAAAGCGTACATTGATTTCATCGTTTTTATCTAATAACGTTACACTCCGAACTACTTTTTCATTTTGAGTCACAATCGTATAACCACGCGTCAAAATTTTCAATGGGCTTACAAGATCTAACTTGGCACTCAATAGCTGCAACCTTTCTTGGGCCGGTTGCAATAAATGTTTTTGAAGTTGTTGCTGTCTTTGCACAATCGTGGTGTAGTCGTGTTGTGCATTAGTTAGTCGTTGATGCGTGAGTCGCACTAATGACCTAGCTGCTTGATCGACACGTTGATTATATCCTGTATATAATCGATCTGGTTGTTTGAAAAGGACATGATCAGTCATCCTAGTTAAACGTTGCTTTTGGGTGGTGATGATTTGCTGTATTCTTGTCAACTGGCGTACTTGTAATTCTTGTAATCGAGATTGTATTTGTGCAAGTGTAATGGGCGTTGATAGTTCAGCCGCCGCTGTCGGTGTTGCCGCACGGCGATCTGCCACAAAGTCAGCCAGCGTATTATCTGTCTCGTGTCCAACAGAACTAATAACTGGTGTTTTAAGTGCGGCAATAGTACGTGCTAGCTGTTCATCATTAAAGGCCCACAAATCCTCAATGGAACCACCACCACGACCCACAATAATAGTGTCAAATGCCATATCATCAATTCTGTTAAGCTGCCGAATAATTGTTGGCGCAGCTTTATCTCCCTGCACTACTGCTGGAAATAAAATAACTTGTGCTGTGGGAAATCGACGTTGTACTGTACGGGCAATGTCTTCAATAACTGCACCAGTCGGTGATGTGACGACTGCTATTTTTTTAGGAAATAATGGAATATCTTTTTTAGGTAAATCAAATAATCCTTCTGCCTGCAATCGTTTCTTCAATTGTTCATAGGCTAAAAATAATTCTCCCACACCGTCTGGTGACATTGACTCCAAAATTAAGGAATACGAACCACGTGGTTCATAAAGTTCCACACGACCCACAGCGTTAATTTTCATGCCCTCTTCAGGCTGAAATTTGATTCGCTTCTGATAACCAAACATGGAAGCACTGATGACCGCATTCCCCTCAGAATCTTTGATTGAGAAATAGAGATGCGGGCCACGTCGTCGTCCCATGTTGGAAATCTCACCTGTAACATAGACTTTTGCGAGATAAGGATCCGCATCAAACTTGCGTTTTAAATACGCAGAAAGCGCTGCTACTGTTAAATATTTATTATTTGTTTCTGACATGGTACCTCTCGATTGTGCATAGTGATTATATATAATAATTATACCTGAAAAAATGCATAAAAAAACAACTAACCTGAAGGCTAGTTGTTTAGTTTGGCATGCCAGATGCGCTCTGACGGGCGATTACTAGTTGTCACACTAATAATAAAGTCGCGTCACCTCAGTGTTAACACTGTTAGTCATGGTGAGATGAGATAGTTCCACAACACACTCATCATCTGCATCTATACGAGATTTGTGACTTAACACGGCAGACCGCCTTCGGCGCTAATTCTTCAAGCGCTTCGACTCATCGCATAATTCAATGATACCAAATATGTTCATGATAGTCAACTTAAGATGATCATCTTAAGTCCTTAATGCTGCAATATTTACAGTTAGTTATGAAATCGTTATACTTATAGGCATGATAAAAATAACTAAAATAACGCAACATTTCATCCACCATCACATTGCACCTAAAAACACTAGTTTAGATGATTTGTTCGTTTCAAATACTGATTTCAAAGACAAAAAAGCATTAGCTGCTTATGTGATTGAGACATACAGCCTTGGGCAACTTATCAGTGTAAAATTTAATGTTGCCGATCATATTCTCGACTTTACTTATCGTCACAATGAGCAAACTGGACGAGTTGTGGCTGAAGTCGCCATAGTGGACTGACACCGTTTATATTTCAACATCAGCTTGGGCTTCTGTTTCTGCAGATGCTTGCTCTGAGACAATATGTGCTAACTGTTCATCAAACCAACTTGCAATCTTTGCCTGTGCACTGTCAGTATCATCCTCATAAGTTGAAACCGAACTCACTAACGCAATTTTCAGTTTTGACTGACTAACAAATGGATTTTCAGCAATCATGTATAGATTAACACCAAGTGCTTCACTGTCTGGCAAAATCATTTTTCGTAACTGATTTTGATAACGCAAAGGTAAGTTGATAACATTTGTTTCAACACTTAGTGTTGTCCCAGCTGCTTCGATCCCGCCATTAATGTTAAGTGTAATTTGCATAAAGTTTTCATCAGCTACATGCTGAGCTAACTCGCTCATAAGCTCATCAATTGGCACAGTTTGTCCATCTTCGACAGTTATTGATTTGTTATAAAATGTTGCATCAGCAATGTTAGCCAACGCACGTTCACCTGTTATTTGCATAAAATTTCCTCATGTATAATATTAACATATCTACTCAATTTACTGATTAAAATTCATTTTATGTCAAAACGAGATACTTCAATTATCTTCATGTATTACCTAATAATCACAAAAGTTTATATTTTGAGGGAGTATTTCAAATAAAAAAGAGCTCATGAGCTCTTTTTTATTGTTTGTGTGGCATGCGTGCCCAAAAATCAGCTTTATTCGTCTGCCTTTCACGCGCAATAGCCATTGCATGTTTTGGGACATCTTCTGTAATTGTTGAACCCGCTGCAGTAATCGCCTCATCGGCTATCGTTACAGGCGCTACTATTTTTGTGTTTGATCCAATAAATGCATGATTTCCCACTGACGTGTAGAACTTATTGACACCATCATAGTTGACAAAAACTGTTCCTGCACCAATGTTGACATCTTCACCAACTGTGGCATTGCCAATATACGTTAAATGACCGGACTTTGTACCGCGTCCTAATTTAGCATCTTTCACTTCAACGAAGTTACCGACATGAACATTGTCAGCCAAATCAGCTTGTGGTCTTAAATGAGCGTATGGCCCAATAGTAACACCATTTGCCAATCGCGCTGATTCCAAATGAGAGGCAGTAATGACATTACTGTCACCAGTAATGCTATTTTCAATTCGTGACCCTTGGGTAATTAGGTTCCGCGTTCCAATAACTGTGTCTCCTAGAATTGTCACGCCACCCTCTATCACTGTATCTGCAGCAATTTTCACTGTTTTATCAATGTAAGTACTCGTAGGATCAATTAATTCAACACCTGTAACCATTAAATCATGATTAATACGGTCATGCATAATTTGATTAGCAGAAGCTAAAGCGACACGATCATTCACACCCAATGACTCTGTAAAATCATGTAAAGTGTGTGCGCCGATTTGCTGACCATCATGTCGCAAAATGTCTAATGTGTCTGGTAAATAATATTCCCCTTGGGCGTTATTATTTTTTACTTTTGACAAAGCATCAAACAATAATTGATTGTTAAAAACATAAACACCAGTGTTAATTTCTTTAATATGTCGTTCTGTTACACTGGCATCTTTTTGTTCAACAATTTTAACAACAGTATTGTCATCACCACGCACGATTCGGCCGTAGCCAGTTGGATCATCTGCAATTGCCGTCAATACGGTCACGGCATTATTGCTATGCTGATGCTCGACGACCAATTCTGAGAGCGTTTCGCGACGAAACAGCGGTGTATCACCTGACATAATTAATGTCACACCGTCACTATCTCTTAATTCTGTTTGTGCTTGTTGCACTGCGTGACCCGTACCCAATTGCTCCGTTTGCAAAACAAATTTACTACGATTACCAACATGTTCTTGCACGCGCTGCGCACCGACACCAATTACTGTTATTAATTGACTAGCATGCAGTCCTGAGACAGACTCAAGTACCCAATCAATCATCGTCTGTCCTGCCACCCGATGCAATACTTTGGGCGTGGTAGATTTCATACGTGAACCTTGTCCAGCAGCTAGTATTAGTACATTAATCTCATCTTTACTCATGTTCAAATTAATCCTTATGACTATAGATTTCTTCTAAATAGTTACCCGCCGTTACTAGAATTGGGTCGCCATTTTTTAGATTAGTATCAACATGCAATAATGACGTAAAATGATCTAACAATCTTGTAGTTGAGCGACCTTCAGCAAAAACAGCTGTACCAACAACTGTGCCGTCGAATTCTCCGACCAATGTCTGCATCCCTTGAATTGTTCCACCGGCTTTCATGAAGTCATCAACCACCAAAACACGCGAACCAGTTCTGAGCGAGCGACGAGATAATTCCATTTTTTCAACCCGCTTTGAAGAACCAGTCAAATAATTAACAGAAACTGTTGGTCCTTCCGTAACTTTGGCATCATCACGCACAATCACAAATGGTACATTAAGCTGTTCAGCAACCGCTTGAGCTAGTGGCACACCCTTTGTGGCTGCTGTCATAACAGCATCAATATCATCGCGAAGATACTGTGTCGCAATCAAACGACCAGCTTGACGTAGAATGTCTGGTCTTCCCAACAAATCAGACAAATACACATACCCACCAGGCAAAACACGTGTTTCATCGTTGACCAATTGTCTTATTTCTTCAATAAATGTTTTAGCTTCTGCTTCAGACATTGAAGGCACAAAACGTGCTCCTCCGGCAGCACCAGGCACTGTTTCAAGCAAACCAGTGCCTCGCTCTTGAAAAGTCCTTTTAAGAATGGATAAATCCTCAGAAATAGATGACTTAGCAGATTCATAGCGTTTAGCAAAATAAGATAGTGAGATTAGCTTGCGTGGGCGCTCAAGCATGTAGCGCGCCATATCGACCAAACGATCTGAGCGACGTGTTTTCATAATATGTGACGGACTCAAGTACTAGACTAGTCCGTTTCCTCCTTGAATTTTATTAATAATTACCTATAATTATAGCATTGTTTTCCAGTAATAGTTCGGAAATTAAGCCTTCCGTTTAAACTGCCATACAGATCCTAAATAGATCAAGACCTCAATAATTGCGATAAAAAAACTTGTGGGCAGTTCTGTTAGATAGGCGATACTCAAACCCACCCAAGTTCCAAACAACGCAAAAATGATTGCCATTCCCATTAGTTGTACGGTAGTGGTGGCATAGTATTTTGCACTGGCGGCTGGTAAAGTGACCAAAACAAATATTAACAGCGAACCTACCAATTGAGATGAAATACTAACAGACAAAGCAATCATGACAAGAAATACATAACGTACCCCTTGTTGTCGTTGTGTTTGCATGAACATCCCCTGTTCATCAAAAGACAACTGACGTAGTGTTCGGTAATTAAATAACAGTGTTACTAAGACAACCGCAGCCAGCATCAACAATAGATACAAATCACGATGACTAATTCCTAAAACTGAACCAAATAAAATGCCTGTTGCAGCGCTCGATGACGTGTGCCCCAATGCTAGAAATAAAATACCTAAGCCAATCGCTAATGCAGAAATGGCACTTGTCACATTGTCACGTTTAGTATATGTTGACTCCAATGCACCAATAGCAACTGACGAGGCAACTGTTGTTAACATCATGCCTAATAAAGCCGGCCATCCAATCCACAGACCAAAAGCAGCGCCGGCAAATCCAATTTCACTGAGAGAATGGGTTAAAAAAGCGTAATTTCGGGCAACCACAAATGTGCCAATAACACCAGCAACAATACTGACAATTGTACCAGCGACAAAAGCATTCTGCATAAAACTATACTCAAACATAATGAACCTCATTCTCAGGATGTGTAACTGTCATATCAACAGTTAGTTTTTTTAACGCTTGAGCATTTCCTTGCGTTACGCTACCATTAGCAAAAAATAAAAAGCCATCAGCAAAGTCAGCAACTAAATTCAACTCATGTGTGATGAATAAAACAGTTAATCCAGTTTCTTTTTGTAGCCGTACAATTGTTGTCAACAATTGTATCTTGTGTTCATGGTCTAAACTGGCTGTTGATTCATCTAATATCAGTAGTTCTGGCCGCTTAACTAAGGCTTGTGCGACAAATGCTCTTTGCCTTTGCCCACCAGACACCAAACCCAGTCGTTGATCAGCAATATCGACTAAGTCCATCTTTTCCAGTGCGTCATGAATGGCCGATTTTTCTAATTGATTGTTAAATAAATGCCAGCCACGGTTAAAAGCCAGACCAACAAATTCAGCAATACTGAGTGGATAATCTCTCGAAATATCTCTAAACTGTGGTACGAAGCCAATAGCCTGTGTGTTAACTTTCAAATTACCAACATAATTATGATGTTGTCCAATCAGAGTTTTCACAAACGTTGTTTTACCAGCACCGTTTTCGCCCAAAATGGCGTAAAAACTGCCTGCTGGCACATCAACGTTTATTTCAGACGCAATGGCCTTATCGCCATAACGGATTGTTAGTTGGTGTGTATCTATAATTGCATTCATTGTGCAAGCGCCTTTTGTATTAGTCGTAATTGTGATAATTGCCAAGACCAAATATAAGTGTCTTGCGGTAAAACCTGATTAAATGTTACAACGGGTATATTATCTTTTTTTGCTGCTGTGATTAGTCGTTTATCATGACTTGTCTGATCCTGTGTCGCCGTCAATACAAAATCAATTTTTTTGTCGCTCATTTTTTTCTCTAATGACCTTATGGCAGCATCGTCAAGCTTGTCAACATCATTACTTGCAGATTGATAACCCAACTGCGTCATCATTAATTCTTGCGATTGATTAGTAGCTAAATAGGTTACATTTTTATTTTTTTTCAAATTCTGAAATATTGTTGCTAATTTAGCCGTTTTTGTCAAAAGATTTTGCTTATTGGCAACATAACTATTGCGATTACGTGGGTCCATATCACTCAGTTGATCCGTGATCTTGGTCGCCATGTTCAAAGTCGTTTGAGGGCTCAAATAAATATTGCGGTAGCTTTTACCATCAGTAATATAGTCGCTGGCAATCACTAATCTCGCGGATAAGCGCCATTGCTTGGCCCGTGTTAATAGCTGGCTTTCATGAGTATCAGTGATAATCAATTCGGACTTTTTGAATTTTGCTTTTTGCGCTGTGTCAGTGACATTCGAAATCAGCTCGGTTTTGCCATGCTTACCAGCAATAGCCTTTGCAATCTGCTGGTATGCGATATTATCAGTAGTGATTACAACCGGCTTACTATCAGGCACGCTTGTTTCACCAGCCATATTAGCGAACACTAAAAAAATCCCGATTGGAATTAAAAGAATCGTTAAAATAGCATAAATTACTTGTTTGTTCATAGTGATTTATTTCATATTGCAGATGCCTATCATCTGCTGACAATCTGTATTTTTTAGGACGTACTATACTATAATAACACGATTTAAAACAGACAAAAACCATTTGTTGATACAAAAAAAGCCCACAATCGGGCAATTAATCAGCAAATGTAATGTCGATATTTTTTGTTAATATGTCAGTATAGCTATAAGAAGCACGCTCAAAATTAGCATCTTCATCTAATTCAACAACGAATAGTGATGGAAATGTTGATCTTAAAATGCCTGACCGTTCCGTAATTTTTTTTCTACCAGCTTGGGCAACTACGGTTACTTCTTGTCCAACATGTGAATCGAGTTGAACCTTAATCTCTTGCAAACTACTTGGCATTTTTATACCACCTTTCGTGTAAAAGCTTATTTTATTATACTACAAATAACCCTTTTTTGCAAGGATAACTGAATATTTCAGCTTTTTTTAGTATAAATATTCGGCTATTTCACTAATTTTTGTGTGCGTAATGCCAAGTATAGTTCAGTAAAATTAGCTAAATCCAGTCGTTCCGCTCTGATTGAAGGTTCAATATTGGCTTCTAGCAAAGCCTGTTCTAATTTGGTTTTTGTTTCAGCTTCTTTGCCATAAGTTTGCAATAAATTGTTCCACAAACTCTTGCGTCTATGCGAAAAAGTACCTTTAATGACCCCAAAAAGTTGGTTTGGCTGTTCAACAGGTGTGTCAGGAATCGAGGGTGTTAATTTAACAACCGCACTATCAACATTTGGCGCAGGATTAAACGACGTTGCTGGCACTTTAATTGCTAACTGTGCAGTCGCAAAATACTGTATGGTCAAAGTTAAAACGCCATATTCTTTTGTACCTACCTGAGCATTTAAACGATCTGCCACCTCACGTTGCATCATGACCACGATATTATCCCAAGAAATATCCGCTCGCAATAACTGCATCAAAATTGGTGTTGTAATATAGTAAGGTAAATTGGCAACAATTTTCACATCGGCATTTTCACCAAATTCTTCTGCGATTACACGTTTTAAATCTACCTTTAAAATGTCATTTTCAATGACGTGAATATTCTGATATGGCGACAACGTATCCGAAAGAACTGCGACCATTTGAGGATCAATTTCAAATGCAACCACTTTTTTTGCTGATTTAGCTAGTTGTTCTGTTAGGGCCCCGATACCGGGCCCAATTTCAATCACATTGTCCTCAGCTGTAATGTCAGAGGCTGCCACAATACCATGCAATACATTTAGATCAGTCAAAAAATTTTGCCCAAATTTTTTCTTAGCCCTTAATCCATATTCATTTAAAATTGCTTGTGTTCTTGTTGGATTGGCAATATCAATTGTTTTTCCCACTTTGCATTTGTCCTTTCAACACTTCTTCGACCTGTGTACGTTTGATACCAAAGGCATTTAAACGTTTAATCAACTGTTTGCCATTTGTATAACCAATGTGTAGCTTTTCGCCTACCACAACCCGACGTTCACGCGCATTTGGCCCACTTAAAAGGCCTTGTTGCAATAAAAATGATTGATCAATGTCACTTGATACAGTCAAGCGTGGTGTTATGATATGTCGCAAAGCATTTATAATGTCGTCCGGACTAGCATGTTCAATGCCTAATGATTTGTGAGGATTATCATGACTCGCACGAGCTTGATCTTGTGTGATGTATGCTTGTTTAGCCGTTGGAATAGCTTCTGACATAATATGGCGAATCCGCTGTCCATTAAAATCAGGATCGGTAAAAATAATGACGCCTCGCTGTTTGGCAGCTAATTTTGCCCTATCAATTGCATCTTGATTAACGGCACTCCCGCCAGTTTCAATCGTATCAGCAATCACCGCCCGAGCAATGTTTTGCGTATCTGAACGACCTTCAACAATAATAACTTCATTGATGCGTTGTCTATTAATCATGATTTAAAAACAAGCGATGCGCATTTTGACGTGTTAAATCAGATAACGCCTTTGGAGACATGTCTAACGTTTCTGCTAGACTATCAATGACATACTTAACAAAAGCCGGTTCGTTAGTTTTGCCACGATAAGGCGTAGGCGCCAAATAAGGCGCGTCAGTTTCAACTAAAATACGGTCTAATGGTACAACCTTTGCGGCGTCTCGTACTTCTTGAGCTTTTTTAAAGCTAACAACACCACTAAACGAAATTGACATTCCCAGATCAACAAAAGCTAGCGCCTGTTCTGGTGTGCCTGAAAAGCTATGCATCACACCTTTTGTGACACCAGACGCTTTTAGAATTTGATAAACATCCTCAAACGCATCTCGATTATGAATGATAACAGGTAAATCATATTTTTTTGCTAATGCCAAATGCGTCAAAAAAGTTTCTTTCTGAGTTTCATGAGAAGTACTTTCCCAATAATAATCTAAGCCTGTCTCACCAACACCCACGACTTTGTCCTGTTGCAACTGCTCCGCCAACGTAGTGGCTGCTGTCTCGTCAAAGCCATCTGTATCTTCTGGTTGAAATCCTAAAACGGCGTATACATTTTCATGCGACTGCGCAATTGACAAAGCACGTTGATTAGCAACTGCATCATAACCAACAATATTCATTTCCATTACTCGAAATTCGTTTGCCCGCCCAATATAGGCGTCTACATCATGATATAATTTATCATCATTTAAATGTGTATGTGTATCGTAACTATCTGCCGGTGTCTTGGTTGGATCATAAATTGCCATTTTGGCCTCCAAATTATTATTTAAGCTAATACTAAGTATATCATGGTTCTACGTCAATAAAAAAACCGCTTTTTGCGGTTTAATTAGTTGGTGCGAAGTTTTTTAGTACACCATTAACAAACTTACGATCATCATCATCAGCGAACGTCTTAGTTAATTCCACTGCCTCATCGATGGCAACCTTATATGGTGTTGCTTTGATTGAAACTAGTTCATAAATGGCTAAACGTAGTATAACGAGATCAGCTTTGTTGATTCGGTTTATTGCCCAACCATCAGCTAAATGAGCCGAAATTTGCTCATCCAAGTCATTTTTTGATCCCAACACACCATTAATTAATCTTGGCAAATAATCATCAAATGTTTTACCATTCAAAACAATGTCGTATAAATCATCAATTTTGCTGTCTTGCGGATCCTTTTCAAGTGCAAAAAGAATTTGAAATGCAGCTTGGCGAGACTCATGTCGCGTTAAACTTGCCATTAATTAGATACCTCGTCACCAAATAAATTATTGGGATCAATTGCACTGTCCGCTTTTTCTGGTACAATACCGCTGACGTGAACATTGATTCTTTCAACATGCAAATCCGTCATAGATGCAATTTGTGATTTGATAGCATTCTGAATATTCAAAGCAACTTTTGGCACCGCCACGCCATATTGTACGAAAACATAGGCATCAATCACCAATCCATCAGTCGTTTGTTGTAATTCAACACCTTTACCACGCGCATTAGAACCAAAAACGCTTGTAAAGCGATCAGATAATTTACCACGCATCGAATAAACACCGCTAACTTCCTGAGCAGCAATTTGCGCGATAATTTCAACAACTTCAGGTGTTACTTGTGTCGTACCTGACACATCACTTTTAGTTGCTAACAATAAATTTTTATTTGCCGTTTTGCCTTGCTTGATTTCTCTGGCCATAGTTACTCCTCGACAAGCTATTTAAAATAAAAAGTTCCACAAGGGAACTTTCAGGGTTACCGTGTACAGTTGCATTTAATCGTAACGACTGTGTTTTGACTTAATCACTTGCTTAATGCTATCAAAAGACAATTCATTCGAACTAAACTGTAATCACGCGCGGCCCTTATATGAACCGTCTTCAGTATTAACAATAATTGTTTCACCTTCGTTAACGAAGTCAGGAACTGTGATTGTAGCACCAGTTTCAACTGTTGCAGGCTTACCTGAACCGGTAGCAGTTGCACCTTTGATACCTGGTTGTGTTTCAGTAACTTTCAATTGAACAGTTGATGGTAATTCAGCTCCCAAAATTTCGTTACCGTACATTGTGATCTTAACTTCCATACCTTCAAGCAAAAACTTCAAAGCATTAGTCAAATGTTCATCAGGAATGTTCACTTGTTCGTAAGATTCAACATCCATGAACACACGACCGTCATTTTCAGCGTACAAATATGACATTGGACGTGTCGTGATGTCTGCTTGTTCAAACTTATCACCTGGTCGGAATGTCACTTCGTTAACTGCACCAGTACGCAAATTCTTTAACTTTGAACGTACAAAGGCACCACCTTTTCCAGGCTTAACGTGTTGAAAATCCAAAACGCGCCAAATTGAGTTTGAATATTCGATTGTCAAACCCGTCTTTAAGTCATTCATGCCGATTGCCATGATTAGTATCCTCTTTATTCAGTAATATGATTATTATAACAGAAATCCCCTCTTAATAGTAGGGATTTCAAACAAGTAAAAATTTTACCACATTTACATGTTATTTTCAATCTTTTTTGCTATTTAGCTCCGGCTGCACAATCAATGCGTCTAGGCGACGAAGCGTTTTTAAGAATTCTTTTCCTTCAGATATACCAAAAATATCTAACCACTTATTGAAACGTTGGCGAACACTTTGTGCAATAATTGCTTCAACTTCGACGCCTTTAGGCGTTAAGACTAACAGCACACGGCGCCGGTCATCTGGATCTTTTTCTTGGTTTAAATAACCTCGGTCAAACAATGGTTTGAGTTGCCGGGCAATTGCTCCCTTAGTTACACCACGATCTTTAGCGATTTCGGTCATAGTCAAGGGTTCCTCACTTTGGGAAACAGCTGCCATGATTAACCATTGTTCAAATGATGCACCATACGGATTAGCTGGTTGTGAAATTAATTTTTCTAGATTTTTAATTGCTGACATATAAACACTTACAAACTCACTCAATAGATCTGAATTTTTCATTTTATTTCCTCACATGCTGTCAATCATGGCCATCACTTCTTCGAGATTATCGTAAACATGCACCCATTTCATGTCGCTAGTGTTAACAAAATGATCGTCAACCATTTGATCCAACCACTTTTCAAAATAATCATAAAAACCGTTGATATTGTACAAAATAAGTGGCTTGTGGTGCAATCCTAACTTGCCCCAGCTAATAACTTGCGCTAATTCTTCTAATGTACCAAGACCACCTGGTAAAACAACAAATACATCTGAATAATCAATTAGTAGCTGTTTCCGCTCTGTCATTGATTCTACTTCAATCAATTGCGTTATTTTATCTGCATCAATGGCATCCTCAGCCAAATTCCGTGGTGAAATACCTAAAACCTCACCATGATTAGCCATAACACTCGTCGCCAAGGTCCCCATTAGCCCATCTTTTCCGCCACCATATACAAGGTGCAGCCCACGATCGGCTATTTGTTTACCAAGCGCTTGTGTTTGCATCTTAAATTGGGGATTGCTACCGAATTGTGATCCCAAAAAAACGCCAATTGTCTTTATCGTCATTTGTTTATCCCTTACACCAATTTACCAATTATAGTATTAATAATCAAGTGAAGTATCTTAAAATCAGTCCATGTGGTAAACTAGTAGTTAAGGTTTTCGTTCGTGACAAATTAAAATACTATTTTTTGGAGGCATTTATGATTTTTAAAGTTTACTATCAAGAACACCCTGAGCGCAATCCAAAGCGCGAAACAACACAGTCACTGTATTTAGAGGCTGAAAGTTTACCTCAAGCGCGTGAGTTAATTGAGGAAAACACGCAATACAACGTGGAGTATATCGAAGAATTGTCAGATAAGGCTGTAACATACGAAAAGGCCTACCCTCACTTCGAAATCACAACATTCTAATGACATATTCAGTAGATATTAAACCTAATGAAGTCGCAGTTTATGCGCTAGGCGGTTTAGGCGAAATCGGTAAAAATACGTACGGTATTGAGTATCAAGATGAAATCATTGTCGTCGACGCAGGCATTAAGTTCCCCGAAGACGAATTACTTGGTATCGACTATGTTATCCCAGACTATACTTACCTAGTGGATAATATCGATCGCGTTAAGGCACTGGTAATCACTCACGGACACGAAGACCATATCGGTGCTATCGCCTACTTTTTACAAGCTGTTAATGTACCAGTTTATGCTGGCCCATTAGCCATGGCACTCATCAAAAACAAACTCGAAGAGAAACAACTACTTAACCGTGTCGAGTTACACGAAATTACCGATGGTTCCGTATTAGAATTTGATAAAATGAGTGTCGAATTTTTCCGAACAACTCACTCAATTCCCGATGTGTTTGGTGTTGCGGTGCACACACCAGTTGGCACAATTGTGGAAACTGGTGACTTTAAATTTGATCTCACCCCAACTACTAAGCAGCCACCTAACCTTTGGTCAATGGCACGCATTGGTGAAAATGGTGTTTTGCTCATGATGAGTGACTCAACCAATGCTGAGCGTCCAGAATGGACAAAATCAGAAGCTTGGGTAGCAAAGTCTGTTAATCGTATTTTTGACAAAATTGAACATGGTCGTATTATCTTTGCTACTTTTGCCTCAAATATGAATCGTGTACGAATGGCAACAGATGCCGCTATTGCGCGTGGTCGCAAAATTGCAGTATTTGGTCGTTCTATGGAATCTGCCGTGACAAACGGCCGTGCACTGGGTTATCTCAATATTCCTGATGACATGCTCGTTGAGCAATCAGACATTAAACATATTCCTGATGACGAACTTTTGATTTTATCAACTGGTTCTCAAGGTGAACCAATGGCTGCATTAGCGCGAATTGCTGAAGGTACTCATAAACAAATTCGCCTGAAGCCTAAAGATAATGTCATATTTTCATCGTCACCCATTCCTGGTAATACCGCTTCTGTCAACGCTGTTATTAATAAATTAGAAGAAGGTGGCGCAAATGTTATTTATGGTAAAGTCAATAACATTCACACTTCTGGTCACGGTGGTCAAGAAGAAGAAAAGTTGATGCTAGCACTAATGAAGCCCAAGTTTTTCATGCCTGTTCACGGTGAATATCGTATGTTAAAAGTTCACGCTTCTTTAGCGCATGAATTAGATATTCCCGATGATCACACTTTCATCCTTGAAAACGGTGACGTTCTGGCATTAGATGGCGAAAATGCCCGTGTTGCAGGTCATTTTCCAGGTGAGGATACCTATATTGATGGATCTGGAATCGGTGATATTGGGTCGGTTGTCTTACATGATCGTCAAAAGCTATCACAAGATGGGTTAGTCGTCGTCACTGCAACCATCAATCTCAGCAAAAAGGAAATCCTTTCCGGTCCAGATATTTTATCACGTGGGTTCGTTTATATGCGTGAATCTGGCGACTTAATCAATGAAGGTCGTCGTGTTATTTTCGGTACAATTCGTCGTGTAATGAACAATGCCAACGCAAGTGAATCAGATATTCGTCAAGCTGTTATTGATGAATTATCACGCTTTTTGTACAAAGAGACTGCTCGAAAGCCAATGATTTTACCTATGTTAATTATGATGTAATAAAAACCACTAAATTTTAATAATTTGGTGGTTTTTGACTGTTTTTTTGAATATTATTGTTATTATTTTGTGCCCAACTCCAAACATTATGTGTCCCATCATAACAAAATACAGACATTACAAAAACAAATACGTAATTATTCGGAAAAAAACTAGCATATTCTCAAAACACCTAGAACGCAATATGTTACAATACTGTAAGTAAAACATTAAGGAGCTATCATGACAACACGTAAAATTCCTACAATCATGGGTACACAGCATCCCGATAACGCTAATGCACCTTTCTGGGACAGTTCTCAGCAACCATTCATCAGCGCTTATCGTGAGACCAGCGAAGCATTTGAAAACTTTAGTGAATTAAATGTTGACGAATATATGTGGGATTGGGAAGGTAAACATGCCGATGCCGCAGTCATTGATCGCTTATTCAGCTCAGAGTATGACTATTTCAAGGAAAATCAAATTGGACGAGACAAGTTTTTAACATTCCGATTTCCAAATATTTGGGAAGAAAAAGGTTACAACTTGATGCAAGCAATGACCGCCTTTTTGAGTTCCGAAGATTTTGCACATGATCTTGGCTTCACCCGGCCTTTATTTGAAGCCATCTTGCCAATGGCACAGCGTGCAGACCAAATTTTAAAAATGCAACTTTTATTTGAAAAATTAGCAAATTTCAAAACAGCAGAGTTCACGCGTTCAGATAAAAACACACCTTATATCGAAATGATTCCGTTATTTGAAGATTTTGATACGCAATTACATGCACCGGAAATTTTAAAAGAATACTTAACACTCCATGAAGAACATTTTGGTTTCCGACCAAAGTATTTACGTGTGTTCTTGGCAGGATCTGATTCAGCCTTGACTGCCGGATTTATGAGTTCGATTACAGGTAACAAATTAGCAATTGCAAGATTACATGAATTTGCTGAGCAAGAAAACATTGAAATCTATCCTATTTCTGGAACAGGATCGGCTATTTTTAGAGGTGGTCTATCACCACGTCGTATTGATCGCTATGTCAAAGAATTTCCCGGTGTCAGAACAGCGACAGTCCAATCAGCTTTCCGTTATGATTTTCCATTGGAGGATGTCCAATCCGCCATTGCCAAATTAAAAGCAGAACTACCAGTTGCCGAACCACTCAAAATTAACCCTGAAGACCAAAAAATATTAGCCGAAGTTGCTGAAATTTCAGCTAAATATTATTCAAATACGCTAGATAACTTAGTGCCAAGTATGCAACCAATTTTCAAGGCGTTTCCAAAGCGTCGTGATCGTCGTCAACACGTTGGTGTTCTTGGCTACTCGCGTTCTGTTGATGGTATCGAATTGCCTCGGGCAATTAACTTCACAGGTGCGTTCTATTCTGTTGGTGTTCCCCCTGAATTTATTGGTTTCGGGCGTGCCCTGAAACAGCTTAATGCTGACCATCTTGGTGTTTTTGTGAGACATTATCCAAGTATGAAGCAGGACTTCCGAGAATTGGCTCGTTATGTCAACATGGATGCCCTACAAATCTTAAAAACTCAGAGTCCAGCTTGGGCTGAAGTGGAAGAAGATATTTTGATTTTGCAAGATATCTTTGGTTTCGAACTCCAACCGCTAACTAGAGAAGAAAAACAGCATGCAGAAATTGCGCTACAAGTTGTGCAAATTAAGGACGGTGCACCAATTGCCGTAACAGCACTCATTAATCGCATGGCCCAATTACGCCATTTTCTTGGTTAAAAAACATCCTAAAAACCGTACTTATCGTTTGATAAATAGCCTTAACGGGCTTTTTTTGTTACAATAAAATTAATTTGTTTGAAAGTTTGAGCGTGTCAATGCCACAATTCTATGTTATTAACAATCCTCTTGCTGGCAGTGGACGCCACCAAGAAACAATCTCAACAATTAAATCTCAACTAACCTTTGTCTCATGGCAAGACACGACTTTTGCAGGACAAGCAACCCGTATTGCAAAAAAATTAGCTAAGGATTTGCCTGATATTCCTTCAGACAATGTCATATTGGCGATTGGTGGTGACGGTACATTAAATGAAGTCCTCAACGGATTACTCAAATTTAAACGACGAAACCCACTGCCCATTGCTTATCTACCCAATGGATCTGGCAATGACTTTGCTCGTGCGGCACAATTAGGTGATGCCAATGAATCTTTGTCACGACTAGCAAAAATTAGATCCTCACAATTACTGACGGTCGGCAAAATTGTTGGTGATGCACCAAAAAAGCAAACAAGGTATTTTGTCAATAATTTAGGCATTGGTTTCGATGCAGCAGTCGTCTCACAAACCAATCATGATAAATGGAAAGCCCGTCTCAACAAAATTGGTTTAGGTTCATTGAGCTATCTTTTTTCTGTTCTCAAGGTATTTACAAATCAAAAGAGTTTTCCTGTTACGATTAATTCAGGAGATGACTACCTCAATTTTCCGCGTGTTTTTTTGCTGACACTAACTAACCACGCTTATTTTGGTGGTGGTATCGCAATTTTGCCTGAAGCTAAGCTCACAACCTTTGGATTAGATTTGGTTATCGCAGAGAAAATGAGTTTTGCTGAGTTTGTAGCAATGTTTCTTGCTTTAAAAAGAAATGGCAGACATCTCAAATTCAAAAAGGTTCATCATATCAAAATGTCACAAAATGCTTCTATTCATGTCCGTGACATTCAACCCGGCCAAGTTGACGGTGAGGAATTAGGCAATGGTAGCTACGATTTTCAATTAAAATTTGAACATTATCCATTTTGGATTTGAATAAAAAAATTCCAAGTCAATGAGATGTCATCTCACGACTTGGAATTTTTACATATCAATTAAAACGAGCGGAGCGCTCAGCTTGTGACACAATCGTCGCCAATAAACGGCGTGCTACGAATTTTTGACTGAGGTTGATTACCATTTCATCACGATAGTAAACAGCTGCCATGGCAGCAACTAAGGTTGGAACTACACTATTAGCATGACCATGAACCAATGAGTTTTTGATCGCTTCAGTATAGTTGTGACTATTCAGCAAACTCCAAATGACTGCCTCTAAGGTAGAAGCGGCTTTGCCATCTAATACTATTTTTTCGGCCGGAATATTTCTAAAATCCGGCAAATTAAGCTCATCAAACGCAGAAAGTTCAGCAACAAACACTTGGTGCCTTGAGTAATACTCAAACCCAAAAGCTAACCCATTTTCAACAGCATCTGATAAATTATTGCCGTCTAAAATTTGGCTCAGGATTAGGCTCATCATACCCACTGTCACTAAGGCGCCCTCATCATTGTGCGTTAAACCGGCAATACGATGAAGTAGCATCATCGCTGTTTCATCATTAACAAAAGAAGTGCCATATTGGTGATGCAAGTAAAGTGCCACCGGCAACATACGTGCCAAAATGTTATCACTATCTGCTGCATCATCTGATACACCGGCAGATAGCATATCACGATTTTTTATATAATTATCTAATGCTTTTTTTGTGACGTCATCAACGGTTTGGTGTGTCCCCACAGGCGCATACTGCCGTATTTGGTACCAGTTCTGTAAGTGAGCCATAACATCTGCCAACTGATAGCCTCTTGTTAAACTGGCCGTTGTTGCTAATGATAAGCTGACCTGTGTTCCCCACTCCAACTGTTTATCAAATTGTTGATCTAACACCTTATCTTGATCATTAGCAGGCAAAGACGCGATACTTTCACCAATAGCCATGCCAAATATCAAAAATTGAATTGTTGATTGTTTTTTACCCATACAATCATTTTAACATGAATTAGAGCAAGCTTTTAATTTCTTCAACTTTATCCAAAGCTTCCCAAGGTAAATCAATATCCGTTCTACCAAAATGACCAAAAGCAGCAGTTTGCTTATAAATAGGACGACGTAAATCTAAGTGATTAATAATTGCTAATGGTCTGAAATCAAATAATTGTGTGATAATTTCAGTAATTTTATTGTCACTAATTTTAGCAGTGCCAAATGTTTCAACATTAAGTGAAACAGGTTCAGCTACACCAATTGCATATGCAACTTGTAATTCAAGTCGATCAGCTACACCTGCGGCAACCATGTTTTTAGCCACATAGCGGGCAAAATAAGCGGCCGAGCGATCCACTTTTGTCGCATCTTTTCCAGAAAAAGCACCACCACCATGGTGCGCCGCACCACCATATGTGTCAACAATAATTTTACGACCTGTTAACCCAGAATCAGCTTGCGGTCCACCCAAAACAAATCGACCTGATGGATTGATATAATATTTTGTCTGATCATCAACTAATTCTTGTGGCAAAACCTTATCGATTACCAACTCACGGACATCTTTACGAAGCGTCTCAAGTGATACTGCGTCATTGTGTTGTGTCGATATAACCACTGCAGCAATCCGTTGCACTTGGTTGTCATCATTTAATTCAACAGTTACTTCACCTTTCGCATCTGGACGGAGGTAACTTAGCTGATTAGATTCGCGTACATCACGAATACGACGCATTAAACGATGTGACAATGCCAAAGTCAATGGCAAATAACTATCTGTTTCATTAGTCGCATAGCCAAACACCATGCCTTGATCGCCAGCGCCTAATTGCTCGGGATCATCATCAGCATTATTTACTGCCTGCGCAATATCAGATGATTGCTCAACAATCTTATTTGAAACATTAACAGAATCTGCTGTAAAACCTAATTCTGCTTTATCATAACCGATTTCTCTAATTGTGTCTGTGGCAATTTGGCGAATATTAACATATGCGTTAGTAGATAGTTCCCCAAAAATTGATACATCTCCCGTTGATGTTGTCACCTCGACAGCTGATCGTGCATAAGGATCCTGCGCCAAAACAGCGTCCAAAATTGCATCCGCAATTTGATCTGCAATTTTATCAGGATGTCCAGCTGAGACAGACTCTGAAGTGAAAAATTTTGTCATTGATATTCTCCTGCGTAAGGTCGCCACCAGTTTTGCAAAATAAAAAGCTAAAGCCGAAATTAAAAAGCGCGCTCGACATCGTCGAACACGCTAACGTGACGACTATCTGTACAGAATTACCACCGTACACTGCAAATTGTTAAATTTACCGCCGGTTGGTGCAGGGTCAAAGTGCTGTATCACTCGCCTGCTCTTGATAGCTGTTTTAAATTGTACTGATAATTGTAACAAACTTCCTTGTATAATTCAACCGACTTATAGGTTATTTACGTGTGCTTTCGGATTAGTTGGCTGATAATGATACAATTCTGTCATAAAAACGATACGTCATTTGTCCATTTTTACGGTACAATATTAGCTATGGATCAAGACTACTACCAACAACAAAATCTATCTCAACGAATGCCAGATGGCACCATTTTACCACGACGTTTGAGCACAGATGCCAGAGACAAGAGAAGCCTCGAAAACTTTTCACCGGCAAAATTGAAAGATTGGCGTTTTTGGGTCCCTCTGATTGTGATTGTTATCTCCCTCAACCTCGTTTGGTGGCGCTTACCGCTAATGCATACGCAAGACCTTGAGGGAGACTTAACGTGGGCATTAGCACCTTTATTTGGCTACACAATCACAATAGCTATTGGCATAGCTCTCATGATGACACAAAATTTTCGTAGTTTGTTAAGCTATTTATTTTTTGCTTTCAGTATTTTATTCACATTTAACTCACTTATTCAAGCACGTCACGAAATTTGGTTATTATTACTCATCTTAGTTGCTTTTTTTATTGGAGTCCAACAGTTGTGGCTGGGTTTACAAAATATTTTGGGATTAATTTTGCTGAGTGTCTTGGCCACTTTTACCATTCCAATTGCTATTTTTTACAGTGAAAATAATTATTTAACGCAGAAGTTTATTATTCAATTATTACCGATGTTTTTTGCCTTTTTCTTTTACTTCACCCCAATCATTATGCCAAATCCAGATGGCAGAAAACTTAGTTTGTTGTCAATTGGCCTCTTTTGGGCTGCTTTGCTAAGTCACCATGTTGGTGCTACGACGATTGTTATTTTTATACTTAGCATGTTTGCTTTCGTTTTACAGTTTGTTAAAGCGCGTATTGGCAACTGGCAAAATATGATTTACGTTTTCCTACTAGCGCTTTCAATACTATTAGTTTATCAATGAAAAATGATTCACAGCTGTCTATAACCAGTTGCGAATCATTTTTTTTAAGTCAGGTGTGGCAGTTTCACCTTTTATCCAAATTAATCCCGGTAATTGATGGCGTAAATAGGTTAATTGCCTTTTAGCATACCGTCTGGAATCTTGCTGTAATTGTTTTACGGCTTCGTCAAGTTTTTCCTCACCGTTTAGGTAACCAAAAAACTCCTTGTACCCAATGGCCTTCCCTGCCTGCAAAGTCTCTCCACCGGCGTTTAAAACCGCTTGTGCTTCATTTAAAACACCTTCACTTACCATATTAGTGACACGTTGGTTAATTCGCTGATACAATGTCTCGCGTGGCCAATCTAATCCAACAATCAGCGCATCATATGTCGGCCGCTTTACTGTTGTCTGTTGTTTATGTCCTTGATGTGCTATTTGAATTGCGCGAATCACACGTTGCCTATTATTCAAATCAACGCGTTTAGCAAGAACATCATCTATTTCTGTTAATTCATCAACTAATTGTGGTAGTGTTTTGTTGGCTAATTCAGATGACAAATTAGGATCATTGGGACTGTATTCCAATGCTTGTAACCCAAGCAATGCTTTCAGATAAAAACCAGTACCACCAACAATGATTGGTAACTTACCACGATTGCTAATATCTTCTATGATTTCGTCCGCTAGGGCAACAAATTCAGCTACGGAAAAATTATCTGTCATATTCACGACATCAATGAGATGATGTGGCATTTTTTCTTGTTCGTGAACAGTTGGTTTAGCAGTTCCTACATCCAAGCCACGATAAATTTGCATTGAATCCGCTGACACTATTTCACCATGAAATTGCTCTGCTATCTGAATTGCCACGCCTGTCTTGCCTGAAGCAGTGGGGCCGGTAATGACTATTATTTTATTCATGCTCTTGTATTTCCTTACGCATTTTAACTGCCAAGGCCACTTGGTTAGTAATAATTCCCGGAATATTAGCCTCAAAAACACGTCTCATATCACTTTCTTTATCCACAGTCCAAGGTCGGATGTGCGCATTTTTTCGCCAAAAAAAAGCGGGTTTCCTATTTAGTATTCTAATGTCAGGATGAATGTAATCAAAAACCCCACGAAATTTTAACCATAAAACTTTAGGCGTCACCCAAAATACAAGTGCCGCTATTTCGGCATCAGGTTTTAGTTTTCTAATTATTTTCAATGATTCCAAATTAAAACTCTGATAGATAATAGGATAATTCGGCTTGAAAATTTCGACCATATCTAAAATTTCGGATTCAATGCCAGGATACGTCACATGATCTGTTTTAACTTCTAGTAACAATGTTTGATTAAATTGTTGTTCTTTCAAGAAAGTCAAAAACTCAAATAAAGTTGGCACAGTTACATTTGACATTTTGGGTTCTTTATAACTACCAGCATCTAGCGCCTTAATTTCGGCTAATGTCAAATCCTTGACATAACCTGTTCCATTAGTTGTTCTGTCTACCTTCTCATCATGAATAATCACTAATTTACCATCCAGCGTTCTATGAACATCCATTTCAAGCATATCAGGGTGAAAAGCTAAGGCTGCCTCAAAGGCAGGGAGTGTATTTTCGGGTGCGACTAGACGATAGCCACGATGTGCAATAATTTCTGTCATCATTTATCCAATCTTTTTTATTTACAAATTAAAGAAAATAGTCGATAATAGTATTTAAGAAGTCTTAAGAATTTAAGGAAGTGTTTAGAATATGAAATCATTTAGATTAGGTGTTATTGTTGGCGTAATTGGTTCTGCCATCGTTGCCGCAGGTACAGCATTGGGATATCGTCAAACTGTGATTAAGCCACAGGAGAAAGCGGAAGAGACATATAATCAAGTGTCAAAAGCTGCTATTCGTCGTAGCGTTGCTGCGCATCAATCACGTTACTAAAAAGAACCGCGCTTAGCAAGCGGTTCTTTTTATTTCGTCTTTTTTCCCTCATAACGGCTAAAGCCACCACGTAGTATGAAGATTTTTTCCTTATCATAGCCCTGTTTTTTTAGTGACTTGGCAACACGAACCACATTTCGCAAATTATCGTCATAAAGAAAAATATCACGATCCTGCCGTAAGCCGGATTTACCCTGCAAAAAATTCATGGCACTGATATTGCGCGCACCCATAATATGAGAGCGCTTATACGGCTCGCTCTCACGAACATCAATTATTTGACCGTTGTCCGCATCAATTTTAGCAGCAAAGTCTTCCGGCTTTAAAAGTTTGCCATTTTGTTTGGCTGACACAAATACCCAAAACCATCCACCAAATGCAAACAAAATCCATAACACAACAACGGTTGCCATCATCATTAAAATATTCGTCATAATACTTCCTCTAAATCAATCTTATACTATTGTATCAAAAAAAGGCGCAAGCGCCTAATTAAAATAACTGATTTAATTGATCTACAGCATTCTTTACCATGACTGGTTCACCATGTTCTTTAAGCACGTCATTATTAACATCACTTAAATTACCATATTCAAAGACAATTGCCAATTTATCTTTCAGTTCTTCCCAGCTAAAGTCATCGTTTTTAGGCGTTAATTGTAAGAAAAAGGTGTTATCATATCGGTACAGATCTGATATGAAATTTTTAGCGTCAAAAGTTTTGGCAATTGCAATAGCTGATTCAAAACTAAATAATTTAATCGTAATTGTTTTCTCAAAGCTGTTAGAACTTTTTGTAACCGATTTTTTGGGTATCACTGGGTGTTTAACACTTCCGTCGTCAGATTGACGCAATTCAGTGCGACGCTCATCTGAAATATCATCAATGTCTGAATTTTTCTTATTTGCAAAATCCATAATGTTATTAAGAATATCACCAACTTGATTTTCGGAATCTAATCTGGAAATAAATAGTTCCAGTCCATTACGATTGGGTAATATCTGAAATGAAACTTGATCATCATCATCAAAATCATGCTCTGTATCAACTTCAGAAAGAATGTTGTAAAAGAAGGACTCGATTTTATCATGATTGCCAAGCAATTCCATTACAGAAATACCACGATCTTCAAGATCAGAATTATTGATCATTACACGAATTGTGTTTTCATTGATACGCTCTCGTTCCATATTCACACTACCTTTCTAATTAAAATTTTAAATAATAGTTTTAAGGAAAATAGACATTAACTCTCCTCAACAACTAAATCTTTTGCTGCTTCTTCAAAATCCGCTTTGTAGGTTGCACGAAAAAGTTCACGTTGACGAACGTCTCGAGGCAAGAAACGGCGAATCTCATCTTCATTATAGCCTACTTGTATCCTTCGGTCATCCATAATTATTGGTCTTTTCAAAAGTGAAGGGTATGCCACAATTAAATCAATTAATGTATTAATTGATATATCATCCAAATTAACCGCTAATTTTGAAAAAATTTTGGATCTGGTCGAAATTAATTCTTCAGTACCATCTTCAGTCAAACGAAGCATTTCTTTCACCTCATTAGCATTAATGGGGTTTTTGTTCAGGTTTCTCTCAATATAGGGAATATTGTGATCTTCTAACCATTGCTTAGCTTTTCTGCAAGAGGTGCAACTAGGCGATGAAAAAAGTGTAACCATACATCGTTGCCCTCAAAATTCATAAGATACATCCATTATACCGTATTTACTTACTAAAGTACATTGACTATAGTATAGCAAAAAGAGCAATCAAATTAAATTGACTGCTCTCGTTCTTCTTATGTACGGCACCGCATCGTCCTATCCTCGCAGGAAGCGATCCTCCAACTACTTTCGGCGCTATAGAGCTTAACTTCTGTGTTCGGTATGGGAACAGGTGTGTCCTCTAT